>CAYVPZ010000050.1:0-11532 GCA_964453955.1 uncultured Solibacteraceae bacterium
TTATCGGTGAAAATCGTCTTCGAATAGTTATCCTAAAAGATCCCATATCCCTCGGTGGAGACCAGAAACGGCGTCACCGCCTGGGTGTTGGCCTGGACAAGCTTCACGGTCCGCCCGCGATAGTTCATATAACCGGACTGGTGCTGTCCCAGCCCGTACACGCCTTCCTCCGCGGTCAGCTTGAAATTCTGCTGCACGTTGAAGGCAGCCTTATCCTGCTCGATGTGAGCCGGGTTGAAGATGACTCGCCCCTGCTCTTCGAGGACGGTCCGGCCGCCGGCGAGATAGCGAATGGTCCCGTCGCTCTTGCGCAACTCGATGCTGATCCGCGCCGAGCTGAGCGTGATTGCCGTGGCACTCTCCGCAAAGCGAATGCTCAGGTCTGGCACATCCTTCTGGATCACCGAGAGGCTGACCTTTTCAAACGTGCCGCCAGCCGGCCATTTCACCACGCGCACGGCGCCGTCCGAATAGAACTGGACCTTCACGTTAAGGTCGCCGCTGGTCAGTTGCGCGCCGTTCGGGACACGCTGCACGGTCTGCGCGTTCAGGCAGACGGCCAGACACAGTCCCGCAGCCGGAAGGAAAGAAGCAAAGAATCTCATGGGAGCTACAGCCAGTATACGTGGGAGCAGCTTTCCAGGCTGACTCAGGGGGCGGGCGCTGGAGCCTTCGCCGCGTCCTTCTCGTCCAGCGGAATCTCGAAGTAGAACAGTTCCTGGCCGGTGGCCGCTTCCCGTATCCCGGACAGATACAGCTTCGCCCCCGGCACATTGAGCGTCTGAAAATAAAAGAACCCGTGGGCGCTCTCGCGCGCTGGCAGCATCTTTACCAGGAACGCGCGTCCTTCGATCTCCCACTCGCTCATCGCGCTCTTCCTTGGCCCGGTCGGGAAGGGCAGCGGCGACGATCCCGGCACGCGTGGCGGGTTCTTCACGCCCTGCAACTTGCCCAGATCCTCCGGAGGCGTCGGCTCCACGTTGTGGCCGTCGGGCATCTCGTAGTGGACCTCCAGATTCCCCAGGGTCAGCGCCTTGTCCGTGTCATTCTGGAGAATGACCAGCACCGGCAGAATCCCGTACGCATAGGGATTGTGCTTGCCGAAGGCGGGTCGCGCCTGCTCGTCGGTGGTGAACGCCACGGCCGCGATGGTGAGATGGTCGATGGTCTGCCGCGTGGGATAAGATAAGGCCGGGCCGGGCGTGAATTTCTTGTCGTCCTTGTTGTCCGCCATCAGCAGGGCCGAACCCGCTGCGATGCAGACAATCAGACACCTCGAAAACAGGTTCATCGTTTTTCTCAGTCTGGTCCTGCGGACCGTCGCGTTTCCATTCCTGCTGCTCTATTTTCTGCGCCGCATGGCGCGCGACCGCAACTGGATGCGCAAGCTCGCCGAGCGCTTCGGCGCCCTGCCCGCTTCGTTCTCCCGGACGCCGCCCGGCGCGGTATGGTTGCATGCCGTTTCCGTGGGAGAGGTCCTCTCCTCGATCGAGCTTCTGAAGCAGCTCCGCGCCGCGCAGCCATACGCCCCTCTCTATGTTTCCACAACCACGCTGGCGGGACGCGCCGTGGCCGACGAAAAGCTTCGCGGCCTTGCCGCCGGCGTATTCTATCTGCCCATCGACTACCGCTTCGCCATCCGCCGCGCGTTGCGCGCCGTCCGCCCCAACGTGGTGGTGATCCTCGAAACAGAGCTCTGGCCCACGCTTTTCCGCACGGTCACCCGCGCCGGCTGCGCGCTGCTGATCGTTAACGGCCGCATCTCCGACCGCGCCTGGCCCCGTTATCGCCGCCTGCGCTGGTTCTTCCGGCACGTACTCGAACTCCCGCACCTGATCGCCGTGCAGAGCGAGGCCGATCGCCAGCGCTACCTCGAACTGGGCGCCCCGGAGCGGAAAGTCGTCGTCTTCGGCAATCTCAAGTACGATGCCGCGTCCGCCGCTGCGCCGCCCTTTGCCGTCGATGCCGGCGAAGTCTGGATCGCCGCCAGCACCACGGCCCCCGCGGAACCGGGCGACATCGACGAAGACGACGCCGTAATCGCCGCTTTCCAGCAACTCGCACGAGAGCACCCGCGCCTGCTGCTGATTCTGGTTCCGCGCAAGCCCGAGCGCTTTCCGCTCGCCGCCGCGAAGCTCACCGCCGCCGGGATCCCTTTCCTCAGGCGCTCGGAGTCACATGGCCGTTCGTCCAATTCGGGGACAGGCGACGAATTCCCGCACCAGGAAACCAATCAAGGTAATCCACCGGCCGCTGCGGAATCTCGTTGCCTGTCCCCGAATTGGACGACCACGAACCTCCCCGGCGTGCTCCTGCTGGACACGCTGGGCGAGCTCAACAGCATTTTCCCGCTGGCCGACGTGGTGTTCATGGGCGGAACGCTGGCGCGTCGTGGAGGGCACAACATTCTGGAACCGGCCGCCGCTGGCAAGCCGGTGGTGGTGGGGCCGCACATGGAGAATTTCGCGGAAATCGCCGCCGAGTTCCGCGCCGCCCGCGCGGTAGTGGATATCTCCGGCCCGGCGGAACTGGCCCCGGTCATTCGCGGCCTCCTCCGCGACCCCGCCCGCCGCTCCACCCTCGGCTCCCGCGCGCGCGATTTGGCCTTGTCGAAGCGCGGCGCCACCGAACGGGCCGTTCGGGCGATTGTGGAGGCGCGCGATCTGGCCCTGCCCCGCTTTGAGGGACGCGGCGCCGCGTACCCCCTGCTGGCCCCACTCGCAGTGCTATGGAAGGCCGGGAACCGCTGGAAGGAACGGCGCGATTTCGCCCGCGCGCGCGCCCTCGAAACACCGGTCATCAGTGTAGGCGGCATCGGCATGGGCGGCGCGGGCAAGACCCCCATCGCGCTGTTCCTCGCCCGGCGTCTCTCCGCGGCCGGCCTGCACCCCGCCATCCTCACCCGCGGATACGGGCGTAAGTCCTCCGCGCGGGCGGTCGCCGTTCCCGCCGGCCATCAGGTGTCCGTGGACCAAACCGGCGACGAGGCCCAGATCTTCGTTCAGGAAGGCCGCGCCGACATCGGCATCTCCGCCGACCGCTTCGAGGCGGGCCGGCTCCTGGAGGACCTGACCGGCCCCGATGTCTTTATCCTCGATGATGGCTTCCAGCACCGCCGGCTGAAGCGCGACTGCGACCTCGTGCTGATTGACGCGCTCGATCCTTTCGCCGGCGGAGCGTTGTTCCCGGCGGGCCGTCTTCGCGAGCCGCTGACGGCGCTTGCTCGCGCCAGCGCGTTCCTCATCACCCGCGCCGAGCCCGGCCGCGAATATCGCGGCATCCGCCAGGCAGTGGCCCGTTACAATCCGCACGCGCCCGTATTCCATTCCCGGGCCGAGCCAACCGGATGGGTGGACCATGCCAGCGGCCGCCCGACCGGCGTCGGACTGCAGCCGGCCGTCGCTTTCTGCGGAATTGGCAACCCGCACTCCTTCTGGCAGACCCTGCTGGATCTGGGCGTTGACCCGGTCTTCGCCTGGGCGTTCGACGATCACCACACCTACACCACCCTGGAACTGCAGTGTCTGGCGGCCCAGGCGCGCCGAAACGGGGCCACGCTTCTGCTGACCACACGCAAGGACTCGTTCAATCTCCCGCCCAATGCCACTGATCTGGTTGCTCCGGCGTCCATTCTTTGGCTGGAGATTGACGCACAAGTCTTTGAGGAGGAGTCACTTATTCGATTTATACGGAGCTCCATCCACATATGAGCATAACTAGCGCATATTTTGTGCGCATTAACTATTGACATCTAGTTGCGCATGATATATGATCTTTTCAGGATCACATCCTGAGGAGGCTTACAGAACCACATGCCACTTGTTAAATACAACCCTTTCGAAACCGATGACCTGCCGGCCGGTCTCCGGCTCTTCTCCGATACCGTCAACCGTCTGTTGAGCGATGCCCAGGTTCGTCCCTGGACCCCGGCGGTGGACATCTTCGAGACCGAAAACGAGCTCGTCCTGAAGGCCGACGTCCCCGATGTCGACATGAAGGACATCGATATCCGCCTGGAAAACGGCACCCTCGCTCTCAAGGGCGAGCGCAAGTTCGAGAACGAAGAGAAGAAGAAGGGCTTCCACCGCGTGGAGCGCAGCTACGGCACCTTCGCCCGCTACTTCACGCTGCCGGACACCGTGGAAACCGACAAGGTCAAGGCCGACTACAAGAACGGCGTGCTCACCATCACGCTGCCGAAGAAGGAAGTCGCCAAACCGCGCCAGATCAAGATCGAAGTCAACAACAACTAATAACTGGCCCGCAGTTGGAAACCTCAAGCCTGTGCCACCGCACAGGCTTTCTCTTTTTCGGGTGCGTAAACGGGTGTATCTTGAATAAGATGCGCCATACCCTGCTCCCCGGAATCTTCCTCCCTGCCATCGCCCTGGCCGCGTTTGCGGCCGCGCCGCGTGCCACCGTCGACGGCGCGCGCAGGTTCATGGACAACGTCGAAACCACTCTCGACAAGCTCAACGTTGTCGACAACCGTGCCCAGTGGGTAAGAGACACCTACATCATCGATGACACCGAAATCCTGGCCGCGCAGGCCGACGAGGACTCTATCCGCCAGACCGTCGACTTCGTCCATCAGGCGGAGCCTTTCGCGGCCCTCCCCCTGCCCCCCGACCTGGCGCGCAAGTTCCAACTGCTGAAGCTGTCGCTCACCATAGCCGCGCCATCCGATCCGGCGAAGGCCGCCGAACTCACCCGCATCACCTCCGCCATGGAAGGAACCTACGGCAAGGGCAAATACTGCCCGCCAGGCGGCGGCAAATGTCTCGACCTCGAAGGCCTCAGCCGCATTCTGCGCACCAGCCGGAATGCCGATGAGCTGAAACAGGCGTGGGCGGGCTGGCATGCCATCGCGCCGCCCATGCGCCAGCCCTTCCAGCGCTATGTGGAACTGGCCAATGAAGGCGCCCGCGAGCTGGGGTTCGCCGATACCGGCGCCATGTGGCGTTCCAAATACGACATGCCGGCGGATCAGTTCGCCGCCGAGACCGACCGTTTGTGGAACCAGGTGCGGCCGCTGTATCTCGCCCTGCATGCCTATGTGCGCAGCCGCCTGCACCAGATTTACGGCGACGCGCAGCCCGCCACCGGCCCCATTCGCGCCGACCTGCTGGGCAACATGTGGGCGCAGCAGTGGGACAGCATCTTTCCGCTGGTAGCGCCCGCCGACGCCGATCCCGGATACGATCTGACGAAGATCCTGGAGGCGCGCAAGACCGAGCCGAAGCGGATGGTGCATTACGCCGAGAACTTCTTCACGTCGCTTGGCTTCGCCCCGCTGCCGCCGACCTTCTGGGAACGCTCGCTTTTCGTGCGGCCGCGCGACCGCGACGTAGTGTGCCACGCCAGCGCCTGGGACGTGGACGGGAAGGACGACCTTCGCGTGAAGGTTTGCCTCGAGCCTACCGCCGAGGACTTCATCACCATTCACCACGAACTGGGGCACAACTTCTATCAGCGCGCCTACGATACCCAGCCGCTCATGTTTCGCGACGGCGCCAACGACGGATTCCACGAGGCCATTGGCGACACCATCGCGCTGTCGGTGACCCCGGAATACCTGGTGAAGATCGGTCTGCTGGACGTGGCGCCGCCGCCGTCGAAGGATACCGGTCTGCTGCTGCGCAAGGCGCTGGAGAAGATCGCCTTCCTCCCGTTCGGCCTGCTCATCGACCGCTGGCGCTGGGAGGTCTTCAGCGGCCGCATCACGCCCGCGCAATACACCCGCGCCTGGTGGGATCTGCGCCTGAAGTATCAGGGAGTCGTTCCGCCGGTGGAGCGCAGCGAAGCCGACTTCGATCCCGCCGCGAAATACCACGTCGCCGCAAACGTGCCTTACACACGCTATTTCCTGGCCGATATTCTCCAGTTCCAGTTCCACCGCGCGCTCTCACGGGCGGCCGGCTGCACCGGCCCGCTGAATCGCTGCTCCATTTACGGCAACCAGGAAGCGGGCCGCCGCCTGAACGCCATGCTGGAGATGGGCCAAAGCAAGCCCTGGCCCGACGCGTTGTACGAGCTCACCGGCCAGCGGGAAATGGACGCGACAGCGATTCTGGACTACTTCGCACCGCTGAAAAAATGGCTCGACCAGCAGAACCAGGGTCAGCCGGTGGGCTGGTAAGCTGAACGCGATTGAAATCCGCCGAACCGTCATGCTAGACTCCTTGCCAGGAAGCGATTGCCGTGCCCGCAGCAAAAGCGATTAGTCGTACTGTCTTTGCTCTCACACTGGTTCTCTGTCTGACGCCCGCGCTACAGGCGCAACACGACCGAATTCATGGCCCCATCGACGCCAGCACCACCGTGGTCCTCGACAGCAGGGTGGCGCCCCTGGCCCTGGCGCAGCGAGGCGACGAGGGAGCGGTGGATGCGTCCCGGCAACTCCCCTGGATCACCATGATGTTCCAGCGGGCGCCCGAGCAGCAGGGCGAGCTCACGCGGCTGCTCGCCGAACAACAGAACCCATCGTCGCCGAACTACCACAAGTGGCTCTCCGCCGAGGAATTCGCCGACCGCTTCGGCCTGAGCACGAACGACGTCGGCAGGATCGCCTCGTGGCTGCGAGATCAGGGCTTCCGCGTGGCATACGTGGCCCGCGACCGCGATTTCATCGCCTTCAGCGGTAGCGCCGGACAGGTGCGAGACACCTTCCACACGGGAATTCACCGTTACACCGTGGATGGCGAAGCCCACATCATGAACCAGACGGCGCCATCGGTACCCGCCGCGCTGGCCGACGTGGTGCTCGGGATTGAGGGCCTCAACGACTTCGCGCTGAAGCCAGGCATAACCAGTGGCGGCGGCGGACACGATCTCGCGCCGAGTGATATCGCCACCATCTATGACCTCGCCCCACTCTACAACGAGGGGTTCGACGGCTCCGGGCAGAGCATGGTGGTGCTGGGTCAGTCGAACGTCAACCTGAGCGATCTCCACACGTTCCGAACCAATTACAATCTGCCCGGCTCCGATCCGCAACTGGTGCCCTGCTGTAACCCTCCGGGGACCACCGGGGATATCAACGAGGTCGAGGCGGATCTCGATCTGGAATGGGCTTCCGGCGTAGCCACCAACGCCTCCATCATCTATGTGTACGCCGCCAACGCGCTACTGGGCGCGCAATACGCCATTGACCAGGACCTGGCGCCGGTGGTCAGCCTGAGTTTCGGGGTCTGCGAGCCGTCTGCTGCCTCGCAAGGGGTCACCTTCAACGCCTGGGAAGGCATCGCACAAGCCGGAAACGCCAAGGGCATTACGTGGCTAGCGAACGCGGGAGACGCCGGAGCGGCAGCCTGCGACCTGGGCGCCACCGTTGCGTCGCACGGCCTGGCCGTGAATTTCCCGGCGAGTATTCCGGAGGTGACGGCCGTTGGCGGCACCGAGTTCAATGAAGGCGCAGGCTCGTACTGGAGCAGCACCGCGACAAACGGAGCATCCGCCCTGAGCTATATCCCGGAGATCGCGTGGAACGATTCGGATACCCCAACAGAGCCACAGTTGGCCGCAACGGGAGGCGGCGCGAGTACGGTTTTTTCCAAACCGTCCTGGCAGACCGGTCCGGGCGTGCCGAACGATGGGATGCGCGATCTGCCGGACCTCTCGGTCACTGCGTCCGCGGCCCACGATCCTTATAACATCTACACGATCGATACGTCCACGGGAACATCCGGCTGGTTCGTTTACGGCGGCACCTCGGCGTCCACTCCGGTTGTGGCCAGCATGGTGGTGCTGCTGAACCAGTCCCTGGCAGCGGCCGGGAAACCAGTGGCCGGGAATATCAACTCCACGCTGTACTCTCTCGCTCAGGCAAGTTCCGTCCCCTTTCACGACATCACGGCCGGAAACAACATCGTTCCCTGCACGGCCGGCTCGCCAGACTGCGTGAATGGCTTTGAAGGCTATTCCGCGGGCCCCGGGTTCAACCTGGTAACCGGCCTCGGTTCGATCGATGCCTTTAATCTTGTGACCGTGTGGGACGGCGGCATGATCGTCAAAACCGTGGAGAACGCCGAGGGCGGGGGCGCGGCCATTGCCCCGAACACGTGGATGGAAATCGATGGCGCGAACCTCGCGCCGGCCACCAACACACCTATTGCGCCATACCCGAACGACCAGATGCCGACCCAGTGGGACCAGGTCAGCGTGACCGTGAACGGGAAGCCGGCCTATATGTATTACGTCAGCGCGAGGCAGATCAACGTCCTGACCCCGCCCGATGCGATGGAAGGTCCGGTCGAAGTGCAGGTGACCAACAACGGGGTCGCCAGCACGCCTTTTACCGTGCAGGCGCAGGCTGAGGCGCCTTCGTTCTTCGCGTGGTATGGGCAGAATGGGCTGTACGTGGCCGCCGAACACGGCAACAATAGCTTTGTCGGGCCGCCCAACCTGTTTCCCGGTGGCGCGCCAACTACGCCCGCGGTGCCCGGTGAGGAGGTGGCACTCTTCGCCAACGGCTTCGGAGCCACCTCCGTTCCCCTGGTGGCCGGGTCGTCCAATCAGTTAGGAAACCTGCCCGTGTTTCCGGTAATCACCATCGGCAACCTGCCCGCGACGGTGAAGTTCGCGGGCGAGATTGGTTACGCCGGCGTGTATCAGATCAACGTGGTGGTGCCAATGGGCGCGGCGAACGGGGACAACCCGGTGGTGGCGACGTACGGCGGGTTCACCTCGGATCCGGTGATGCTGCTCACCGTGCAACAGTAGGGGACACCCTCGAAAACACTGGTCCGATGATGTCGGCTTGGCAAACCGGGACACGCGGCGACAGCCGCGTTCCATCGGAACCGGCACCAACGCGACTGGCGTCGCGTGTCCAGCCGTTTTCATCCGGTTCGGTGGCCGGACCGGCCATGTCCAACACGCGGCGAGAGCCGCGTTTTTTTCGGTTTCCGGCGATCTTACCGGTTCTGCTTCTGCAATTCGTCGAACTTGCGGGTGAGACGCTCGACGCCGTCGGCGGGCGCGAACATCACCGACATGAACCGGGGCGTGAGACTCTCGCGCGAAGGTGTCGCGTCGCCGAGAGATCTGGTCATCTGCTGCACCTGGCGGATGGCCTCGTCGTAGGAGCAGGTGGCCAGGCAGCAGAATTGGTGCGTGCTAAGCCGTCCCACGGCCACGCTGTCGCGGAGGTGTTCCTGCAGGCGGGCGGTGAAGGCGGTGACAGCGGCCCGCGCGGCCTCGGCGCCATATAGTCGCTCGATGCGCGAGAGGTTGGCGATGGAGGCGTAAATCAGGCAGAACGACGCGCCTCCCTCAATCTCCAGTTCGACGAACGCCTCGAATTCCCCGCGGGCGAGGATGGAGGAGAATCCCTGCCGCTCCGGCTTCGCGGCGGCTTTGTCCACGCTTTGCTGCAGGGTGCGGAGTTCGTCGCGCAACGTGGCGATCATGCTGTTTTTTTCGCGTTGCAGGTTTTCGAACTGCGTGCGCAGCCGGGACAGCCCCTTCTGCAGCCCGGCCCGCAGTTCCTCCGGATCCGGGAGCGTGAGCAGCGACTCGAGGCCTTTGAACTCGCGTTCCACCTCGGTCACCTCGCCGCTCTCGCGCTCGGCCAGCGTGCTCAGCACGTCCTGCAACGCCCTGGATGTGGTCTCCAGCTCGCGCTGCACGCGTTCCACGGCTTTCATCGCCGTGTCGTGGTAACGCAGGGCGGCTTCCCGCGCCTCCGCGGAATGGAGAGCGATCTTCCCGGTTGCGCCGGAATCGACGGCCGATTCGAGGCGCGGGCGCAGGCGCTCCAGGCGGTGGTGGGCCAGCAGGGCGGCCGCTGGGTCGGCTGCGTCCACCACCGATTCATTGAGTGCCTGCAACAGGATAGACTGCGACTCCGTCACCGCGGCCAGAACTTCCTGACACTCTGAAATGTCGATGTACTGCCTCAGCGATACCATAGTTAGTGGGGCCTGTATCTCTTATCGGTCACTGTCCGCTGTTTTATAGCGGCGTTTCCACTTTACCGGGCTGCGCCCGTCCACCAGTGGCAAGCGCGCTCAGGAAGCCGCCGCGTAGTAGCCCGTCCGCGCGCGTAGTACTGCACCGGGGTAGCGGCGCCGGGCGTCAGGCGACAGATCGACGTGGATCCGCCGGAAGGCGCCGGGAAGAGCCTGCGGAGCGCGATACGCCAGCGTGTAGCGAAAGCGAATCCGCTCAATCATGGTGCGAAAGGCCTGCTCGGACGATTCGGAGTGAATCACGTCACCGCCGGTCTCCTCGGCCAGGTGGTAGACGTCGGCCGGGGTGGATTCCGGGTTCCTCTCCGCGCCGGGCCCCGGTGGCGCCGGCCGGATGGCGCGTCCCACCACGATCGCATTCAACGACGTCTCGGCGCGATAGAGCTCGCGGATCACCACATCGTCCGGAAGCAGGCGGTTCATTCCCAGATTGTCGGTGAGAATCAGAATGGCCCGGCGCCCGGGATCGACGGAGTGTCCGTCCATGACGTCCGCGCTTCGTTCGATCAGATTCGCGGCCACCAGCACCGCCGAATTGATGTTGGTGGTGTACCCGACGTCGTGCCCGGAGATGGCCAGCGGAATCTGCCGGGCGGTTTCGGCAAGGTTGTCGCTGAAATCCTGGTGCGTTTCGGCGGTCTTCGCATAGACCACGATGGCCACGCGGTCGCCCGGCCGGAGCACCCGCAGGGCCTCTTCCGCATTATGCGTGATGCTGGCCAGATAACTCTGCATGCTGGCGCTGACATCCATCAGCAGAACCAGCGAGGCGCGCTCGCTGGCCTGATCGCATGAGATAATTCCCTGCGGGCGGTCCTCATCGGTGACCAGAAAATCGGTGGCCGTCAGGCCCCGAATCGGTTCCCCGTCCGGGCCCGTCGCCTGCACTTCGACGCGAACATCGGAGACGCCCGTCCGGAAGATGGGCGTGCCCTCCTGGGGCGCGGGGCCCGCCGCGGGCGCGGTAACCGCTAAGATGAGGATCGCGATGAAGCACATCATCGTCGGAACCGCCGGCCATATCGACCACGGCAAGACCGCGCTGGTGCGGGCCCTGACGGGAATCGATACCGACCGGCTGAAGGAAGAGAAAGAGCGTGGTATCTCCATCGATCTGGGGTTCGCTCACGTCGACGTGGCGCCGGACGTGCGCCTCGGTATTATAGACGTCCCCGGCCATGAAAGGTTCATCCGGAACATGCTGGCCGGCGTGGCCGGTATCGATATTGTACTGTTTGTGGTGGCGGCGGACGAATCCATCCGGCCGCAGACGCGCGAACATTTCGATATTTGCCGGCTGCTGCGCATTGGCCAGGGCATTGTCGTGCTGACCAAAGCGGACCTGGTGGACGCCGACATTCTCGGCCTGGTGCGCTGCGAGGTGGAGGAGTTCGTGCGGGGCTCATACCTCGATGCCGCGCCGGTTGTGGCCGTGAGCGCGAGGACGGGCGCCGGTCTGGCCGAGCTGCGTTCGGCGCTGGCCGCGATGGCCGCCACGATTCCCGCGAAAGATCCGTCGCGCTGGTTCCGGCTGCCAGTCGATCGCGCGTTTTCCATGCGC
>CAYVPZ010000050.1:11632-12944 GCA_964453955.1 uncultured Solibacteraceae bacterium
CGGGCGGCGTCTGCGCGTGCGCGGACTGCAGGTTCACAACCAGGCGCCGCCAGTGGCCACGGCCGGACAGCGTACCGCGCTGAACCTCTCCGGAATCGAAGCGGCGGAGATCAAGCGTGGGATGGTGCTGGCCGAAGCCGGGCGCTTCCAGCCCACTTCGCAAATCGATTGCGCGTTCCAGTTGCTGGCCGGCGCGCGGCCTTTGAAACATCGCTCCCCGGTTCATTTTCATACCGGGACGGTGGAACTCATCGGCGAAGTCCGCATCCTCGGCGGCCGAACGGCGATCGAGCCGGGCGCCGAGGATTACGTGCGCATCCTGTTCCGCGAGCCGCTGCTGGTGCTGCCGGGCGATCGCTTCATCGCGCGCATGTTCTCTCCGGTCGCGACCATCGGTGGCGGCGTGGTTTTGGATATCGCGGGGCCGCGCCGCGCGCCGGTGGAGCGCCTGAGAACGCTGGAGCATGGTGCGAATGCCGAACGGGTGGCCCTGCTGGTGCGCGAAGCCGAAGGCGGCGCTAGTGTTGGCGAACTGGTGGCGCGGACCGGATTGCGCGAGGCGGAGATCGTGGAGGCGGCGCGGGCCGCCGGGCTGGTGGTGCTGCCGGACTGGCTGGTGGACAAGTCCTGGCTCGACGGCCGGGCGGCGGCCATTCAGAAGGAGTTGTCACGGTTTCATCGGGAGAAGCCGCTGCTGGCGGGCATGCCGCGCGAAGATCTGCGCGGACGCGTGGCGCCCGCATCGCCCGCTTTCATTCTGGATGCCCTGCTCGCGCACACGCCCGAGGTCGCAATCGATGGGGATCTGGTGCGGCTGGCGGCGCACCGCGTGGCCTTTCGCGACGACGAAAGGGAAGCCACGCGCAGAATCGAGGCGGCCTTCGAAGCGGCCGGGCTCGCCGTGCCCGCGGTGGCGGAAGTGCTCGCGAAATCCGGCGTGGAGGCGGCGCGCGCCCGCACGCTCCTGCACATCCTGCTGCGCGAGAAGCGGCTGATTCGGGTGAGCGAAGACCTCGTCTTTCACGCCGCGGCCATGGACCGTCTGCGTGGGCTGCTGGCCGCCCGCCGAGGCGCCCGTTTCGCCGTGGCCGACTTCAAGTCCTGGACCGGCGTCTCCCGCAAGTACGCCATCCCGCTGCTGGGGTTTCTCGACCGCGAGCGCGTCACCCGCCGCGACGGCGACGCGCGCGTGGTGCTGTAGCGTGTCCTACTGATTCACGTGCACCACTTTCGCCGGGGCGAAGCCGTTGAACCACGTTGCCGAGGCGTTGCTGTAGGCGCCGATGTCTTCCGAGTAGAGCAGGTCGTCGAT
>CAYVPZ010000051.1:0-12849 GCA_964453955.1 uncultured Solibacteraceae bacterium
GCTTCATGCCCCCCATCACCACGGCAACCTCCGCGATTCTCGACAAGACAAGAACCACCCTGGAGCTTCACGTGCAAAACCTGAAGCTGGAGGCGCGCAATGCCCGCTAACTTCGCGCCCCCGCTGGCCGATTACATCCGCGTTCTCCCGGAGCTCATCCTCGCCATCGCCGGCACCCTCATCATGCTGCTGGAAGCGGTGATGGGCAAGCGCAGCCGCAACGGCCTCGGCTATTTCGCTCTCGTCGCGCTGCTCGCCGCGGGCTGGGGCTCCATCGTCGCGCTCAACACCGGCGGCCCGGCGTTCGGCGGCCTGCTCATCGTGGACGGCTATGCCACGTTCTTCCGCGTTCTGGTCATCGGCGTCGGCATCCTCGCCATCCTGCAATCCTTCCAATATCTGCAGCGCGAGAAAGCCAACTCGGGCGAATACTACGCGCTCATTCTGTTCTCCATCGTGGGCCAGTCGGTGATGGCCTCCGCGAACGAGCTGATCATGGTCTTCATCGGCCTCGAAATCTCCTCCATCGCCACCTACGTGCTGGCCGATTTCCTCCGCGAAGACCGCCGCAACAACGAATCGTCCATCAAATACTTCCTGCTCGGGTCGTTCGCCACGGCCTTCCTGCTGTACGGCATCGCCTGGATTTACGGCGCCACCGGCACCACCAGCCTTCCGGCCATCCGCACCGCGCTCGATGGCGCGAACCACTCCACTCTCACCCTCGCCGGCATCGCCGCCGCCCTCATCTTCGTGGGCTTCGCGTTCAAGGTTTCCGCCGTACCCTTCCAGATCTGGGCGCCCGACGTCTATCAGGGCGCGCCCGCCCCGGTTTCCGCCTTCATGTCCGCGGGCCCCAAAGCCGCCGCTTTCGCCGTCTTCGTGCGCGTCTTCATGACCGCCTTCGACCCCATCGTCACCCGCTGGGATCCCTTCGTCTGGAGCTCCGCCCTGCTCACCATGATCGTGGGCAACTTCGCCGCCCTCACCCAGCAGAACATCAAGCGCATGCTGGCCTACAGCTCCATCGCGCACGCCGGCTACATCCTGGTGGCCATCTCCGCGCACAGCCAGACCGGCATCGCCGCGGTGATGTTCTACCTGGCCGCCTACGCCTTCATGCAGGTGGGCGCCTTCGCGGTGATCTCCTACTTCTCCCGCCAGGGCGAGCGCTACGTGAACGTCGACGACCTCGCCGGCCTCGGCTGGCGCCAGCCGGTGATTGCCGCGCTGTTCACCATCCTGCTGCTGTCGTTCATCGGCGTGCCCCTCACCGCCGGCTTCTTCGGAAAGTTCTACATCTTCAAAGCGGCGCTCGACGCCCACCTGGTGTGGCTGGCTGTCCTCGGCCTGCTCAACAGCGCGGTGGCGGCTTACTACTATCTGCGCATCCTGGTAGTGATGTACTTCCGCGAGCCAGGCGAAGCGTCGGACTCCGTCGCCGCCCCCACCGCCGGCATTCAGATCGCCCTGTGGGGGTCGGTAATCGGCACGCTGGTGCTGGGCATCTTCCCCTCGCTGCTGCTCAACTTCGCGACGTACTCCAGCAACCTCGGGCGCTAACTCATCCGTCGATACGGCGGGCATCCCTCCAGATCGAAGGGTCGAGAATCGACGTGGGCGTGATACCTCTTTGAAAGTGGTCCCCAATTAAAATACACGCCGATATGTCTAGCAATAGCAACGGCCTGCTCATCCGTAAGCTCAAGGTGGGTCCTCGATAGAAGCAAAGAATGCGCCGAATTGACGAGCGTTGCATAGACCTCGACGATGTATTCGCCTTCTAGAAAAACATACTGAGTTCCGTTCGGAAGTACAAAGTGATGATAGGCAGCGACGCCGTCCTCCGATACGCGCAATCCGCCCCCGCGCACAGGCTGACCATTGTCGGCGTACGCCCATATGTTGAACGTCTGTACCGACTCGCCACGCCGGACAGTCACGTACATGTTCTCGATGATCTGGGCGCGCTTCGCGGTGCCGTATAACAACGTGCGAAGGACGATCTTGCCCTCGGCCCCCTGGCCCGGTGGTCCGTCTTGCCCGAAAAACAACATGGTAGGACGCGTCATCCGCAGCGAACCCTTTTGAAGAAGTGTTAACCAAGCCGTCATTCCCGACACGATCAGTGCGAGGAATGAGATTAGAACAGCTGCTGTCGATAATCCCAAGGTGTACCTCCTCCGCCTGCCCGAGGTCCGGATCTCATTATCGGACACCCGTGTGACGACTTAGGAAGGCATTCTACACGAGGCTTGACCGCAGCGCACAATTGGCACGCTCACCGCCGCGCCGCGCTCTCCGCTTCCATCAGGTTCGCCAGGATATCGTTGATGCGCGTCAGGTGACCCTCGCCCTTCGACTTCAGCCACTCCAAAACCTGCGGGTCCAGCCGCACGCTCACCGCCACTTCCACCGGAAATCGCGCACCCTGACCATGCTCGCCAACTGCTCTTCGGTCAGGCGCGGGACGTCGTCAAAGTTAATATCAGAGTCGTCTCCCGCGGCCTGAAGGGCAGCGGCTCGGCGCAGCGCTTGTCGTTCTTTTTCAGTTCCTGGCTTTGATATCTTCGGACGTCATGCTTTTCAGTCCGGCGGGCCGGGATGATGCGGATGACCTCTTCGCCGACTTCGCCATCACACCCCCCACGAACGCTCTCGCACATGCGAGAAGTTGAGCGCCGTCACCTTGTTGCGACAAAGCTCAAGATACAGGTCGAGGTCGTCCGTCAGCACGGCGCAGCCGTGAGCGCGCGCAACGGCACTGATCGCAGCATCCACCAGCCCCAAACGCACAAAGAGCCTGTCGTCCGCGGCGCGCGCGCTGGGCATCTCCGCTTCGTCCATCAGAGAAATGTACTCTTTCAAAACGAGCCGTGCCTGACGTCCCTCGGCACCCACGAGATCGCTGAGATTGCTGACCTCGGCCATCACGTGCGCAACCGTATATAGCCGCTTGAATCCCTGCAGCACCCGAAGCAGCAGATCGTAGTCGGCCTTTGTGTACTGGCGCGTTCTCTTGAATGTCGCAATGCGGTTGCGATTCACTGCTCCGACCACGAAGAGCACCAGCAGATTCGTGTCGACCAGAAGGCTGGCGGTGGGGGGTATGTCGAACGACATTCCGATGAACTCATTGCGACGCGACTTCGCGCAGTTTCATGGCCAGAAGCTCTCCGGTCCGATAGTCAATCAAGAAGCGCTTGTATTCCCATGGCTCGGTCCCAATCCGCGCGATTGGATCGAGCCGCTGAAGATCTCGTGGAAGGCTGAGCGTGATGCTCCATGCCTCTCGATCCTTGTATGCCCCCAGTTCAATCTCTTCCAGACGCGCGGAGCCAGCGCCTAGCAGCTCTACCGCCTTCTCCTTCGCAATCTGAACCGCCTGCTTAGCGTCTATCATTCGCACCACCTCCCCTATCGTGCCACACCCGCTCCGCTATCATATTCCTGTACCCCCAACATGCCCGAAAACACCTTCGACATCGTCTCCAAGATCGACCTCGCCGAGGTCGGCAACGCCATCCACCAGGCCACTAAAGAAATCGGCCAGCGTTACGACCTCAAAGCCACCAAATCCACCATCGAGCTCAACGAAAAGGACCACAAAATCCTGCTGGCCAGCCAGGACGAATACAAGCTCAAGGCCGTCACCGAAATCCTCGAACAGAAGCTGGTGAAGCGCCAGGTCCCGCTGAAAGGCCTCACCTTCGGCGCCGTCATCCCCGCCGCCGGCTCCAGCGTGCGCCAGGAGATCGCGCTGCAGCAGGGCATCGCCATCGAAAAAGCGCGCGAAATCGTCAAGCTCATCAAGGACAGCAAGAAGAAGGTGCAGGCGTCCATCAACGCCGACATGGTCCGCGTCAGCGGCAAGGACCGCGACACGCTCCAGGAAGTCATCCAGCTTCTGCGCGCCCACGATTTCGGCATCGACGTCCAAATCACCAACTACCGATCCAACTGACCTTGCCCCGCCGCATCGAATCGCTGTTCATCGACGGTCCCGCCGGCCGCCTCGAGGCTCTGCTCGAAGAGCCCGAGCATGATGACCCGCGCGAGGCCGCGCTGGTCTGCCATCCCCATCCCCAGCACGGCGGAACCATGCACAATAAGGTGGTCTACCGCATGGCTCGCGGACTGCGTCACGCCGGCGCGGTGGTGCTGCGCTTCAACTACCGGGGTGTCAACCTGAGCGAGGGCGTCTACGATAACGGCAACGGCGAAACCGACGACGCCCGTGCGGCCGTGGCCTTCCTCCGGTCGCGCTACCCCGGCTTGCCATTCACCGTGGCCGGCTTCTCTTTCGGATCGCGAATCGCGCTGCGCGTGGGCTGCGACCCGCCCCCGCCGCGCCGCATCATCGCGGCAGGTTTCCCCAGGGCATACCAGGAAGATCGCTATTGCACCGTGCCGCGAATCTTCATCCACAGCACCAACGATCAGTACGGCCCGCGCGAAGCGATGCAGGCGTACTTCGACTCGCTTGAGGAGCCCAAAAAACTAATCTGGATAGAGGCGAAAAACCACTTCTTCTCAGACGCCTTGGACGCGTTCGAACACGCCATTCAGTCACTGTAGGGTTTGCGAGGGAGGGACACGCGGCGCCAGCCGCGTCTTAATCCAAATGCAGCAGGCGCAATTCCCGGTGCAGGCGCCGGGCGGCTCGCTCGCCGATCAGGCTGGCTATACCTTCCAGCAACTCCGGTACGTCGGCAGGCTCAACCAGCATGTCCGGCCGGCCTTCCACGCCGATGCCATCCTGGCAGCTCGCCACCAGCGCCGTCGCCGGTTTGTAATCCATCATACGCGCGTGAGCCAGAACCTTCAGGCCTGCGAACGGCGACTCCATCTCCATGTCGCTCAGCACCAGGGAATACTCGCGCTCGTCCAGCTTGCCCACTGCTTCGGCTGCGGATGCCGCCGAATCAACACGATAGCCGCCCGCCTCGAGGACAGTCTGCAACGTCAACCGTGCGGTCGGGTTGTCGTCCACGAGCAATACTCTCGCCAATGCAAGCTCGGCGATCTTCGTGGCGCCCATACCAGCAGTGTAAGGGCAAGGAGTCTAAATTGAAATACTTGATTTTTGTGAAACAAAAAAACCGACATCTCCCGTGTAACGCTACCTGGATAGTACCAGCACTATCGCCGTAGTATGCCAGCCCACTAAGCGCTGAACACCCGCTCGAAAATCCGGTCCACGTGGCGAAGGTAGCGCTGCACCGAAAATGCCGCCGCAACTTCCTCAGGCGCAAGGAGTTTACGTATTTCCGGGTCGGCCTCAATGGCCCCTCGGAAGTCTCCCCCGTCCTCCCAGCTTCTCATGGCATGGCGTTGTACCAGGCTGTAGGCCTGCTCCCGGAGCATCCCGGCCGCGGCCAGATCCAGCAAAAGCTGCCCCGAAAAAATCAGCCCTTTTGTCAATTCCAGATTTTTCCGCATCCGCGCCTCGTTCACCCGTAAGCCCCTCATCAGCCAAGTGGTTCTGGCCAGCAGATAGTCCACCAGAATGGCCGAATCCGGCAGGATCACGCGCTCCACCGAAGAATGCGAAATATCCCGCTCGTGCCACAGCGCGATGTCCTCGAACGCAGCCTGGGCGTTCGCCCGAACCACCCGCGCCAGCCCGCAAATCTGCTCGCAGGTCACCGGGTTGCGCTTGTGCGGCATGGCCGAGGAACCCTTCTGCCCCACCGCGAACGGCTCTTCGGCTTCCCGCACCTCGGTGCGCTGCAAGTGCCGGATCTCCAAAGCCACCTTTTCGCATGTAGCAGCTAGCAAAGCGAGCGCCGAAACCCACGCCGCGTGCCGGTCCCGGGAGATCACCTGGGAGGCAATCGCCGCCGGCTTCAGCCCCAGCCTCTCGCAGATGCGTTCCTCGGCGTCCGGGCCGACGTGCCCGAAGGTGCCCACCACGCCGGAGATCTTGCCCACCCTCATCTCTTCCGCCGCCGCGTCGAACCGAACCTGATTTCGCCGCAACTCGTCGAACCACAGCGCCACCTTCAGCCCGAAGGTGATCGGCTCGGCCTGAATCCCGTGTGTCCGGCCAATCTGCACCGTGTGCTTGTGCTCCAGCGCCCGCTCGCGCAAGGCCGCGGCCAGCTCGGTCACCCCCCGCCGGATCAGCGCCGAAGCCTGCTTCGCCATCAGGGCCTGCGCGGTGTCCACCACGTCGTTGGAGGTCAGTCCGTAGTGCAGCCAGCGCGACGCCTCCGCGTGACCGGCGGTCGCCATGGCCTCAGCTACATTCGTAGTAAAAGCGATGACATCGTGCCGGACCTCCCGCTCGATCTCATTGATCCGCTCGACGGTGAAGTCGGCGTGTTCGCGCAGCAGACGAGCTGCATCCTGCGGGACCTCGCCGGTCTCGGCCAGCGCTTCGGCGGCCGCCAGCTCCACCTCCAGCCATTGGCGGAACTTGTTCTCCTCACTCCAGATGCGGCCCATCTCCGGCCGTGTGTAGCGTGCAATCATGATCTAGTAAAAAAACACTTCCGTCTGCCGGCGCGGTTCAGCTACTACAAGCCTCGTAAACAATGCCCGCCCCTCCAGCGCCTGCGAGGCCGTCAGCTCCACAATGGCCGGGTGGTTGTTGTGCTCGCTGATGTGCCCGAGCACCAGCGTGCTGGTCCGCGTATCCAGGTCGTTCCGGATAAAATCGGAAACCACGTCGTTGGACAGGTGACCATTCCGCCCCATCACCCGCTGTTTCACCGACCAGGGGTAAGGCCCTACCTTCAGCATATCCAGATCGTGGTTCGACTCCAGAATCAGCAGATCGCTCCCGCTCACGTGCACCTTGATGGAATCCGGCAGGTAGCCCAGATCCGTCACCTGGCTGATTTTCAGCCCCTGCGTCCGAAACGAGAAGGCCACCGGGTCGGCGGCGTCGTGCGGAATTGTAAAACTGTCCACCTCGATGTCGCCGACAAGGAAGGTGGAACCCGCCTGGAACCGCTCCAGCACCGGCGTGTACTCGCCCCACGGAATCGCCGGCGAGGTGAGCGTGGTCAGGAAAACGGGGATGCTGCGCCGCCCGCCGCACCGGGCCATGGGCACCAGCCCGGCGACGTGATCGGTATGTCCGTGGGTGATGAGGATCGCGTCCAGCGTCTCGCCGTCCTCGCCGATGGCCGCCAGCCGCGCCAGGATCTCCTTACGGCTGAGCCCCGCGTCCACCAGGATGCGCGTGCGCTCGGTGGCGATGAAGGTGGAGTTCCCCGCGCTGCTGCTGGCCAGAACACAAACTCGTACGCCCAAGACGCCAGCGTCGCACAACCACCCCTGGAAGTCCAGGCCGGCCAGTGTGGGGAGTGTGGGGCAGGCTCTCAGTCTGCGGCGGCCTTGGCCAGGGGCGAAGTCGCAGTGGTCTCCTTATCCCGGGACAAGGTCGGCATTTGCCCTTCGTCCCTGGAGCCCTGCCTCCTGATCAGGGCTCCGCTGCCCTGTGGGGGGCAGGTTTGTAACCTGCAGCGGGTTTCCAACCCGCCTTCCGATGTGGGGTAGCGCTTGCCGCGGGCCCCTGAGCCGCCCGTGTAACCTGTGTAACCAGCCAGGGACGCGCGGCGACAGCCGCGCCCCTCAGTGGCACCCCGCAAACCAGTCCAGCAGCCTCTTCCGCAGCGAGGGCGTTCGCGCCGGCTCCAGCACGTCGAGCCCCGGATACGCCTTCATGCGCGCTTCGGGAAACTCGTAGATGCGCCAGGGACCCACGTCGGCACGCCGCATGCCGCCAGGCACAGTCAGCCCCGCCGGAGCCGCTACAAACCGCACGCCATATTCATCCAGCAGATCCTTCCGCAAATCCTCCCCACGAAAAAACCGCTCCGCCAGATCGTGCTGGCGCCGGTAGGTAATGCCGAAAACGTCGTGGCTGGCGAAACTCGGAAGCGGCGCCGTGGCGATCCACGGAGCAACGTCCACCGGGCTGAGCACCAGCGCATCCACAGGCGCATTGCTCTGGAACCAGGCGATCAGCGGCCGCTCCCACACCGGCCGCACCGAGGAAAGCAGCCACTCCGGCTCCGCACGCCGCCCATCCCGCCAGATCTGCCCATACAGCACCCCGAGCGACGCCACCGATACCGCGGTCACCGCGCCCACCGCCGACCATGCCCAGCGGCGATGCCGCCCCAGCGCCGCCACCAGCGGTGGATAGGCGGCAATCCGGCGCACCAGCAGGAACCCCACGCAATACGCAAACCCGTCGAACAGGTGCGGCGCAAACGGAGCGCCCGGCAGGAACGGCACCATGATCGTGGCCAGGAACCACGATTGCAAAACCCCATCCGACGCGCGCGGCAACCGGAAGCGCAGCAGCAGCAGGTATACCAGCAGCACCAACGGGATTCCGAAGTTCGCCAGAATCCAGAACGGCTGCAAAGGATAGCGCGTCAGCTCGCTCACATCGCGCAGCCAGCGGTGAAGGAAGCTCAGCGCCAGATAGGGCGCGAGACCGGCCAGACCGCACAGGGCAACGCCCATCCACGGCCAGATCCGCCGCCTCAGGCACAGCGGAACGGCCGCCGCCGCGACAATCACGAACACCTCAAAAGGGTGCAAAAACGCCGAGAGAAACGTGAACGCGCCCAGCCACAGCAGATGGCGCCGCCGACCGCTCTCCACATAGCGCGCCAGCGCGGCCATCGAGAGCAGAACCAGCCCCGTGCCCACCGAGAGCGTAACCGAATTCGACATCCCCCCCCGAAACAGCCCATCGGCGGTGTCGTAGGAGTAGTCAAGCAATCCCAGAACCACCAGCCCCTTCGGCAGAGGAAACACCTGCGCGATCAGCCAGCCGATCAGCCGGAACGGCACCGTGCAAAATGCGGTCAGCAGCGCGAAGCCCGTCTCCCGTCCCGGGCAGAACACCGCGCACGCCGAGAGCAGCGCAAAGGCCGCGAAGATGTATCCGGCCACCACCGGCACATAGTACGCGGCCAGCGTGGGCAGCCCCGTCCGCGCCGCCGCCAGCAACAGCGGCTGGAACAGCGCGGGCTCGGTCACCCAGGGCGCGTGGTAATCCGGAAGCAGAATCTCGCGCCGCGCGGCTTCCAGCCACGTCAGGTACTGCGGGACGTCCAGATTGCGGAGCGTCCACGCCGGCTCGAAGCCCGGCGGAGGAGCCAGCGCGCCCGAGACCACGCCGGCGTGGTGCAGCAGGAAAAGAAAGACTCCCAGGGCTACCGCCCAGCCGAGGCGTCGTACCATGGTGGGGACCACCCACGAGCATAGCGCCCCCGTCTGATACAACTCCCAAGGCCGCTTCTGGTTGGCATAGGCCAGAGTGCTCTTGTTCGGCGCCTGCGGGACGCCCAGGTGGCGCAGTTTTCCCTTCGCTGGACTCCAGCCCGTTGCACATCTCCCGCAACGAACGGGCATCGACCAGTTGCGCAAACAGCATGGCCACGAACTGCCCCCAACAGGTGAAACCGCGCGCATGGCGCTCGGCCTTATGCTTTTGTGCCGCGTGCGGGAACTGCTCCCGCGGGAACAACTGCAGCAACTGGCTGAGAATACTGCATACTCGATTCATGGCGGAACTCTCCAATCGGCGCCGGGCGCGGGTCAGGATGGGGGTCTGAGTTGCCCGAAGGAATCACCACCATCCTGCCGTTGTTTTCGCGCGACCCCGGCCCGGCGGAAATCTCCCTCCTGCTGCGCGCCGTCGAATCCGTGCTCTCGCAGGAATGCGACCTCCCGCTCGAACTCCTCATTGTGGACGACGGCTCCGAGCTTCCCGCCGGCGCCCTCCCCGCCCTGTGTCCCGCCCTTAACAACCCGCGCGTGCGCCTCCTCCGCCTTCTGCGCAATCGAGGCATAACGTATGCGCTGAACAGCGGCCTGACGCAGGCCCGCTACCCCCTTATTGCCCGCATCGACGCCGATGACGCCTGGCGCCCAGGCAAGCTCGCAAAGCAGGTGGAACTGTTCCGCGCCGATCCCGATGTGACGCTGGTTGCCTCCAGCGCGCGCCTCGTCCATCCCGGCAACCCGCAACTCGACCGCGACGATCTGCGCGGCGGCGATTGGGCGCACGCCCTCGCCTTGTCGCAGCGCATCGGATGCCCCTTCTGGCACAGCAGCGTCCTCGCCCGCCGCGACGTGTTTGAGCGCCTGGGCGGCTATCCGCAGGCGGCCCGCTTTCACCACGCCGAGGACTTTGCGCTCTGGGTGCACTGGATGCGCTTTTTCAAGGTGGCCATCTGCGACCAGATTTTCTTGGATTACACCGTTTCCGACACCCAGATCAGCGCCCGATTCAACCGCCAGCAGCAGCGGGGCGCCCGCGCGGCGCAACGGATCCTCGAAGTGCTGCCCGTCCGCGTGCGCGTTCCCGAAGCGGTGCGGGAAATGGCCGGCGCACTCGGTCTGGATCTGCTCTCCACATCGAAGGTTCTGTTCACCGCGTGGCGGTATTACGACAATATCCTCGCCGACCCCGGCCAATACGAAGCCGCCGCCTCGCTCTTCCCGGACCGCGCCGTCCACCGCTGTGAGGATCTGCACACGCTGCTGGCCGATCGTTTCTTCTACCTGCGCCGCGGTCCCTTCGACCGCCGCCAATTCGAGAGTGCGCGCACGGTCCACACCCCCGACGACGTCCTTCGCGCTGCGTCGCGTTGAGCGATCGGCCGCCTGCCCGACACCCCGATTTCTCCGCGTCCTGGTATTGCGCGACGGAGCGGCGCGGATTACGCTATTGTCGTGCAGACGATTTCGCTGAAGCTGCCCGACAGCCTTCTCGCCCAGTTGGACGGCGAGGCAAAGGCGAGGCGCGTCACGAAGTCCTCCATCGTGCGGGAAAGCCTGGAAAAGGCGCTGCACAAGACACCGGCAGCCGGCGAGGTCTCGTGTTACGACCTGGCCCGCGATCTTGCCGGTACCATGAGAGGCCTCCCCGAGGACCTCGCGAAAAACCCGGAATACATGGAAGGTTTTAGCGAGTGAAGCAAGGTCCTGGCCTGCTCGGCTGCACCCGCCGCTGCTGACCTGCGAGCCCGTCCTCACCGAGGCGGCATTCCTCCTCAAACGGGAGCGCCGCGAAGCCGACGTTCTTTTCGCTTTGCTTGAGCGGGGTGTGATTCGTATCGCACTCGCGGTGCAAAAGGAGCGGGACAATCTGCGGGCGCTGATGCACCGCTATCGCAACCGTCCCATGTCTTTGACGGATGCCTGTCTTGTTCGGCTCTCGGAAATCCACAGGACTGGCGAGCCTTACCCTGGACTCCGGTTTTCGTATCTACCGGCGGCATGGGAACAAAGTCATTCCGGTGCTCATGCCGGAGTGAGATCATGCGGCGTCACGCCGCCTGCCCCTCCAGAAAGCTCGCCACATCCATCTCGCTGACCCCCGGCTCGCCTGGCGCCACGTTGTTCAGCTTCCCGTCTTTCATCCACCCCTCCAGTTCACCCACCAGGCTGAACAGGTGATCGAACGAATCCACAATAAACAGCAGCGGCTGGTAATGGTGGATCTCGAACCCCTGATTGATGGCCCACTCCATGCGCATCGGGTAGCGCTGCACCTCCGGCGATTCCACGGCGTGCCCGATCTCGCCCCAGGAACTGAGCAGGCCGCTGCCGTACACCTTCAAACCGCCCGGCGACCGCATCAGCCCAAACTCCACCGTGAACCAGAAGAAGCGCGCCATGGCGCGGATGATGCTGGTGAGCGCGTGGACGCGCGTCTCGCGGTCGCGAATGCCCGATACCAGCGCGGCCGCCGTGTGCGCGCACTCGCCGAAGCGCACCAGCACGTCCGCGAACGCTTTGTCGGTGTGCATGGGCACGTGCCCGGCAATGTCGTGGAAGATGTCCGGCTCGGGCAGGTAGTCCAGCTTGTCTCCCCGCCGGATGGTGATGGTGGTGGGGAAGGCGCGGTTGCGCAGGCAGTCGAAAAAGAGGAACGCGGGGACATAACCGCTCACCGCCCTGGCCTGAAACCCGGTCAGCGGGCTCAGGAACCGGTTCACGTCCTCCAGCCGGGGGATGCGCTCGGGGTCGAAACACAGCGATCCCACGCCGCGCAGAAACTGCGGGTTGGCGTAACGCTCCCAGCGCGGCACCATGCGCGCGTACAGCGTGCGCCACGATTGCTGGTTGTCCTCCGAGTACAGTTCGTACGGTTGTCGTATGAACAGGTCTCCGGCCAGCCGGGCCTGCTCGATGAAGGGGGCTTCGGAAGTGGTCAGACCCGCCCCGGCAGACAATATCACACCCATCGCGCTCCTCCAGCTAAGAGGATTGTAAGGCATTCGGACTTTAAACACCACAACAAAGTGGTGCTTATATTGCCGTACCCTTCAGCCGGGATGTAACGTCCAAATCGCTTCCGCTCGTCTCGACATCAGTGACCCCTCTTATAGCTGCGCTTGCGGCGTGGACGGCCATCGCCGCGCCGGCAGTGGCCGAGTCGTCTCCGGTCTTTTACAAGGACGTCCTGCCGTTACTGCAGAAGCACTGCCAGGTGTGCCACCGCGCCGGGGAGATCGCCCCCATGCCCCTCACCACGTTCGCCGAGGTGCGGCCGTGGGCGAAGGACATCCGCGAAAAAGTCACGCTGCGGAAGATGCCGCCGTGGTTCGCCAACCCACAGTTCGGGCGGTTCGCCAACGACCCTTCGCTCACCGCCGACGAGATTCGCACGATTCAGGCCTGGGTGGAGGCCGGCGCGCCCGAAGGGTTGCCGTCGGAGGCTCCCGCGCCGGTTCACTGGGAGGCGGGCTGGAACATCAGCCCGGACATCATCTTCTCCATGCCCGAGCCGTTCCGAATTCCGGCAAAGGCCGCCATCGACTACCAGTACCTGATCATCCCCACCCACTTCTCCATGGACCGCTGGGT
>CAYVPZ010000052.1:0-12795 GCA_964453955.1 uncultured Solibacteraceae bacterium
CCGATGGCACGGTGACCGCCGGCAACGCGTCGCAGACCAGCGATGGCGCCGCGGCGGCGCTGGTGATGTCGGAAAAAAAGGCGCGGGAGCTGGGGCTCAAGTCCAAAGCGCGTTTCGTCAGCTTCGCGGTGGCGGGCGTGCCGCCCCAGATCATGGGCATCGGCCCGGTGCGGGCGATTCCCAAGGCTCTGGAGATGGCCGGGCTGAAGCTGGACCGCGTCGGCGTGATCGAACTGAATGAAGCCTTCGCCGTGCAGGCGCTGGCGGTGATTCGCCACGCCGATCTGCCGCTGGAACGGGTGAACGTAAACGGCGGGGCCATCGCGCTGGGGCATCCGCTGGGCTGTACCGGCGCGAAACTCACCGCAACCATCCTGCGCGAAATGGAGCGCCGCGACGCGCAGTATGGGATGGTCACCATGTGTATCGGAGGCGGCCAGGGCGCCGCGGGCATTTTCGAACGGATGAACTGACATGAGCGCAATCACCACTGCTCCTCTCGAGAAAATCGGCGGCGGCTTCCTTCTGGAAACCGCGCTGCCCGAAGACATTTTCACGCCCGAAGAGTTCACCGACGAACACCGGGCCATCGCGCGCACCACCGAGGACTTCTGGAACAAGGAGGTTGTGCCGAACCTCGACGCGATCCAGCATCAGGAGCTTGGGGTGATGCGCGCGGTGCTGCGGAAATCGGGCGAGCTCGGCCTGCCCGGCGTGCTGATTCCGGAGCAATACGGCGGCATGGAGATGGATCTCACCTCCGCCATGATCGTGGCCGATGGTCTGGCGCGCGATGGCTCCTACGCGGGGTGCCACGGCGCGCACGCCGGCATTGGCACGCTGCCGCTGCTGCTGTTTGGAACCGAGGAACAGAAGCGGAAATACCTGCCGGGGCTGGCGACCGCGGAAACGGTGGCGGCCTACTGCCTCACCGAGCCGCACGCCGGCTCCGACGCGCTGGCCGCAAAAACGCGCGCGGACCTGAGCCCCGATGGCACACACTACATCCTGAACGGCCAGAAGATGTGGATCACCAACGGCGGGTTCGCGGACCTCTACACGGTGTTCGCGAAAATCGGCGGCGAGAAGTTCACGGCGTTTCTGGTGGAGCGCGCCTACCCCGGCGTCGCTCCGGGCACCGAAGAAAAGAAAATGGGCATCAAGGGCAGCTCCACCACCGCCGTTTATTTCGATAATGTGCCGGTGCCGGTGGAGAATGTTCTCGGAGAAATTGGCCGCGGCCACATTATTGCGTTCAATATTCTGAATATTGGCCGTTTGAAGCTGGGCGCGTTTGCCGTGGGCGGCGCCAGGGAGGTGTTGCGCGCTTCCCTCCGCTACGCCAAAGAGCGCAAGGCGTTCGGCCACGCCATCGCCGATTTCGGCTTGATCCAGCATAAGCTGGCGGAGATGGCCGTGCGCCTCTACGCCGCCGAATCGATGACCTGGCGCGTGGTGGGGCTGGTGGAGCGCTCCGGCGCGGGTTTCATGAAGGCCGCCGAGGAGTTCGCGGCGGAGTGCTCGTACGTGAAGATCTTCTCTTCGGAGATGCTCGATTACGTGGTGGACGAGGGCGTGCAGATTCACGGCGGCTACGGCTACCATCAGGACTACGCCGTGGAACGGGCCTACCGCGATTCGCGCATCAACCGCATCTTCGAAGGCACCAACGAAATCAACCGGCTGCTGGCCACGGGCATCCTGCTCAAGCGCGCGCAGCGCGGCCAGTTGCCGCTGGTGGAAGCGGTGAAACGGCTGCAGAACGAGCTGCTGGGCGGGCCCACGTTCAATACGGGCGATACCGAGGAAGTGCGCATGACCGCCAACGCGAAGAAAGCGGCGCTGTTCCTGCTGGGCATCGCGTACCAGAAGTACTTCAACGATCTGGAGAACCAGCAGGAGATCCTGGCGGCCATCACGGATGTAGCCATGAACGCCTTCGCCATGGAGTCGTGCGTGCTGCGCGCGCAGAAGAACGGCGCTGGCCAGGAGATGACCTCCATCTTCGTGCACGAAGCCATGGAGACGGTGGAGAGCGCCGGGCGGGCGGTGGTGGCGGCCTGCTCGGAGGGCGATCCGCTGCGCATGAATCTTTCGATTCTCAAGCGCTTCACCAAATGCGACCCGGTGAACGCCATCGCGCTGCGGAGGCGAATTGCGGAGCGATTGCTGGCCGCCGAACGCTACGTGGTGCAGTGAGACTGGTGGTTCTGGTGGGTCTGCCCGGTTCGGGCAAGACGACGTGGGCCGCGCGGCAGCCCTTTTCGGAGCTTTCGTCGGATGCCATTCGTCTGCTCCTGGCCGACGATCCTGCCATTCAGACCATCCACCGGAAGGTGTTCGCGACGCTGCGCGAGCTTGCGCGCCAGCGGCTGGAGTTGCGGCGGCCGGTGACTTCGATTGACGCCACCAGCCTGACGCGATGGGAACGCCGCCCGTGGGTGCGGCTGGCCGAGGACGCCGATTGCGAAGCGGAGGCCATCTTCTTCGACACGCCGCTGGAGGTTTGTCTGGACCGCAACAGCCGCCGCGAGCGCGTGGTTCCGGCGGCGGTGGTTCGCGACATGGCCCGCCGGCTGGAGCCGCCCTCGATTGAGGAGGGGTTCGCCCGCGTGATCACGCTGCGGTGAAGTCCGCCGTTACGACGAAAACAATTGCATCAGATTGGTGATGCGCAGCAGTTCCAGGATGCGGGGCGTCATGTTGGCGAGTTCCACCTTGCAGAAACCCTGCTTGACCGCGGACACCTTCAGGCCAACCAGCGCGCCCAGACCGGAGCTGTCAAGGTAGCTCAAATCGCCAAGGTCGATCACGATGCGCCCTCCCAGAGGTATGAGAGGCCGCACCACTTCACTGATCTCCTGAGAGTTCCCGGCGATCAGCCGGCCATGACACTTGATCGTAGTGACTTTGTTTCCTTGTTGATCCTCGGGCAACTTCTCAACTTCACAATGGAAGGAATCGGCTAGCGCCATTCGCTGGTAAGTCTCCTTGGCCAAGTACGATAGCACACCGGAGAAACCTCTGCACGTTTTCAGCCTGAGGGCAGTTATTCCTTGTAGCAGTGAGCACTCCGGAGTTCATTCTCGGGATGACTGTGGCAGCGACGGACCGGCCGGATGCGCTCGCACTGGCCAGAAAGGGCGACGAAGCGGCGTTCGAGGAGCTGATGAGAATGCACGAGCGGCAGGTGCTGCTTACCTCGCTGCGGCTGCTGGGCCGGATGGAGGACGCACAGGACGCCGCGCAGGAGACGTTCCTGAAGTTGTACCGGAACTTGCGGATTTTCGGCTCGCTGGCGGAGATTCGGCCGTGGCTGTATCGGGTCACTGTGAACGCGTGTCACGATCTGGCCCGAAAACGGGGGCTGCTGGCGGGGGACGGGCCGGAGCGCGAGATTCCCGTGGAGGACGGAGGGGATGAGCGGATCGGCTTGGAACAACAGCGCGTGCTGCTGGCCGAGGCGCTGACGTATTTGCCGGAGAAGGAGCGGGCGGCGATCGTGCTGCGTGAAATGGAAGGCCTCGATACCGGCGAAGTCGCCGCGATTCTGGGCTCCACTCCCGCTACCGTGCGCACGCAGGTTTCCACGGGCCGGGCGCGGTTGCGCGGCATCGTGGCGCGGCTTTCGCGGAGGAAACATGGATTTTGACTTTCCCGAGCCGTCCCCGGCGGCTTACGACGAAGTGCGGCATCGCGTTCTGGGGGAGATTCGGCGGCGACGGAAAGTCCGCAATGCCGTGCGGACGATGGCGGCCGTGGCGGCCTGCGCGGCTTTGGTGGTGACGGGATTGTTGGCGTTGTGGCGGCCGGTGCCGCCGCCCGCTCCCCCGATGCTGGCGCGCTCGCCCAGTGAGCCGCCGCCAATGGTCCGCTTATCGAAGGTGGTGCGTCACTGGAGGGTGCCGAGACGGCGGGAAGCGCCCGCACAGCCCCTGGTGGTGCGTCTGGAAACCGACGACCCCAACGTGGTCATTCTCTGGATGGTGAATTGAGGAAACTATGAATCGAATCGTCGCGAAACTCTGTTTTGGAATCATGCTCGCCGTCGCGTGCGCGAGCGGGGAAGAAGCGCCCGTGGTGGAGAAGCTGGTGCAGGTGAAGCACGTCGAAGCCGACCAGCGGCTGCACAACCTGTTCGACGTGCTGGGCGTTCGCGTGTCGGACCGCGTGGGCGGTTACATCGCGCTGAAAGGGTCGAAGGACGCCGTGGCCGCCGCCGAAGAGGCCCTGCACCATATGGATGAGGAAACGCCGGAGTCGAACGTCGAGCTCACCGGCTGGCTGGTGGTGGCCTCAACACATTCGGCGCCGGAGCTGCAGCCTCTTCCGGAGGATCTTGCCTCGGTGGCGAAGCAGCTCAAAGCGGCTTTCGGCTACGCCGATCTCCGGGTGCTGACCAGCTTCGTGGTGCGCACTCGCGCGGGCAGTGAGATGCGCAACAACGGCCAGTTCTCGAATGAACTGGTGGGGGGCAAGGAATACTCTTCCTACTCGTTCCATGTGAACCGGGTGGAGGTTGCCGGGGACGCGGCCGGCACGCACCGGATTCGCCTCGATAATGTCCAGTTGTCGCTGGGCAATGGCAACCTCTCCTCCGACGTCGATCTGAATGAGGGCCAGAAAGTGGTGATCGGCAAGACCACCATGGGCATCGCTGCGGGGATGCCGCTCATCCTCGTGCTTTCGACCCACGTTGTAACCGAATAAGCTCTAAGGGATGATCTGTCTCAACGAAGAGCAGGTGCGCGGGCTGCTGCGCCTCGAGGATCTGATCCCGGTCATGGAGAAGGCGCTCCTCGATTTTTCCGCCGGGCGCATCCGCCAGCCGGTGCGCAGCATTGTCGGCGTTCCCGAGCACGGCGGCCTGTGGGGCCTGATGCCCGCGGTGTGCGGCGACGTGCTGGGCATCAAGCTGGTGACCGTCTACGAGGGAAACGCAGGCCGGGGACTTCCCACGCACCAGGCCACCATCGAGCTGTTTCGCGCGGCCACGGGCGAGCCGCTGGCGGCGATGGATGGCCGGTTGATCACGGAGTTGCGCACCGCCGCCGTTTCCGCCGTGGCCACGCGTCTGCTGGCGAAACCGGACGCGCACATTCTAGCCATTCTGGGCAGCGGCGTTCAGGCGCGCGCGCACGCCCGGGCGCTGCGGCTGGTTCGTCCTTTTGAAGAGATCCGTCTGTGGAGCCGCACACCGGAACATGCCGAGCGCTGCGCCGAAGAGATTGGCGGGCGAGCGATGGAGGCGGAGGCGGCGGTCCGCGATGCCGACGTGGTGGTCACCGTCACCTACTCGGCGGAACCGGTTTTGCAGGGCGCGTGGCTGGCGCCCGGCGCTCTGGTGAATGCCGTCGGCGCAATCGGGGCGGGGAAGCGCGAGTTGGACGGCCAGGCAATGGACGCCGCGGTGGTGGTGGATTCGCGCGCCGCCGCCGCCCAGGAAGCCGGCGACATCATTCACTCCGGCGCGCCCATCCATGCGGAGATTGGAGAACTGCTGGCGGGCGTGCGTCCCCTTCCATCGCGCGGCAGCCGGGTGGTTTTCAAGTCTCTGGGACTCGCCGTGGAAGACGTGGTGGCCGCGGGATTAGTCTGGGACCGCTATCAGGACGCAGCTAATTGACCGGGACCAGCGTGTATTTATGCGGCTTCGGCTGGGCGGCCTCGTGTTGCCTGGCGACAACGGCTTGTTCGAGCGCATCCATCGATGCCATCGCCGCCGCCGACTGCGGCAGGTTGAAGTCCGCCAGCGGCACCTCGATCGTGCGCCAGAGCTCGTTGTGGATGTCGCAGTGGGCCACGGTGAGATCGTACACTTCTTTGGCCTGTTTGGTCATGGGCGTTTCCAGCAGCGCCAGGTTGATGCCTCCCGCGAGTTGATCGTTGTTGAACGTGCCCGCCGCCTGCCCGTCGATCTGCAGCGTGTAGGAGCCGTCGTGCAGGCCGATGATGCGCAGCGACTGAAGGTTGAGCGCGTCGGCCACATCGGAGCTCGCCAGCACCAGCTTCAACGGTCCCGAACCCCACATGCTCTGCCAGCTCCGGAACGGAAGCGGCAAGGCGTCGTCCAGTTCCGTCCATTGCAGGGAGGGTTCCGCCGACAGTTCCGAAACCACGGCGTGTTCCGCCGATTTTACCAGGGGCTTTCCCGCCGAGGCGTCGATGGCGACCTCGGAAACAACCGCTCGCGCATGCCAGGCTTTCAATAACTCTTCGGCCATGATCAGGTGGCCGGCAAACGAGGGATGGACGCGATCCGGAACGATCTTCCGCGCATCCTCGCTGTTTTGTTCGTTCGCTTTCGTCAGCATCTCGACGATACCTGCGTTCAGATCGGCTACGTTCAGCGACGCCTCGATGGCGTAATTGGCGATCCACTTTCCGTAACTGATCAGCACTCCGTTGTAACCGCCGGGGAATGTTGGGGGGCGCGTGACGTCGTCGTACGGCGAAGGCCGGATGGCGGTGATGCGGACGGCGGGCAGGGCGGCGCGGACGGCATCGACGATATACCGGTAGCCGTCGAAGAACTTCCTGTCGGCGGCTTCGGTCTCGGGAGCGTAGTCACCGTCGTTCATGCCCAGCATGATGGTCATCACCGTTGGTTTGTACACGATGACGTCACGCTCAAGGCGAGCATCCACGGGTCCGCCGGCGCCACCGGTCACCCGGTCTCCGCCCCAGCCGGAGTGAACGAAGACGGCGTCCAGCTTCGGATAGCGGGTGACCACATACGTTTCGGCGATCACCGTGTACAGGCGCTGATCGGTGATGCTGTCCCCGTAGAACACCACGCGATCGCCGTTCCGCAGATAGAAATCGTCCGCGCCCGCCACCGGCACAGCCACGGCCAGCGCCGCGAAAAGCACCCAGATTGTCTGTCGCATGAATCTCCGAGTTTATCTCGGAAAACCGGGGCGGGGAAGCTCAGCGCACCGGCTCGGTGAGGTCCTGCACCAGGGAGGTGTCGGTTATGTATTCCTCGGCCATCCACTTGAACACCACCGTGCCGCGCCTGCGCCCGAAGCCCGGGTCCAGTTCAAACGAGATGATGGCGCCTTGTTCGAAGGGGATGCGCTCTTCGGAGCCCAGACGGCATGCCGTGAATCCGGGTTTGGTAATCGTCCGATGAAAAAGCCGCACCATTTATAGCCGCCTCCATTAAATCATCCCATGGCTCCCGGCGCCCTACTTCAGCTCCACTACGGTGGCGCCGGTTCCGCCCTCCGCCTGGGAAGCCGCGTAGAACCGCGCCACGTGCGGGTTCGCCGAGAGCAGGTCCGCAATCGCCTTGCGCAGGATGCCCATGCCGTGGCCGTGTACGATGCGCACGCGGTCGACGGAGGCCATGGAAGCCGTATCGAGGAATTTGTCCACCTCGTCGCGGGCCTCCTCGGCGCGCTTGCCGATCACGTTGATCTCGCGATACGTGACGTTCCAGGCCGGGCCGGACGGCTGGTAGGATACGCCCTCGGGCAGCCGCGACTTCTCCGCGGCCGCGGGCAGCACCTCCTCCACATCCTCCACGCCGATCTGCATTTTCATCAGGCCGGCCTGCACCTCGATGCGGTCGTCGGAGAGCTTGCGCAACACGCGCGCCGGCTCCCGCACGCCGTTGATGCGCACGCGAGCGCCCTCTTCCATACGGAGTGCCGGAACCTGCGCGGGCTTCGCCGCTCCAGGCGCAGCCAGAACCGCGCTGCGTACTTCTTCCTGAAATTCCCGGCGCGTGCGCGCCACCTTGCGCAGGGCCTGTTCGGCGGCCTTGCGCTGGCCGCCACTCTCGGCGCTCCTGGCGATCCCCTCGATGGTCTCGCGGGCCCGCGCCTCGAACGACGCCACCGCGCTGTCGCATCGCTGCTCCATCTCGCGGAGCTTCGCCGCCTCGCGCTGCTCCCACTCCTTCGCCAGCGAGCGCTCCCGCGCGGCCAGCGCCTCGCGCTCGCGCTCCAACTCGCGTTCGGCTCCGGCTGCGCGGTCGATGCCCTCGTGCAATTCAGCAAGAAAGCGCGAGATGTCGCGTTCCTGATGGGTCATCGCCAGGCGCGCGCGTTCAATCAACTCCGGCGGCATGCCCAGCCGCCCCGCGATCTCCAGTCCGGCCGACTTGCCCGGCGCGCCCGTGCGCAGCACATACGTCGGTTCCAGCGTCGCGTCATCGAAGCCCATCGATGCATTCAGCACGCCTTCGGTGTTGGCCCCGTACACCTTCAGCGCCAGCAGGTGCGTGGAGGCCAGCGTAAACGCGCCGGATGAGCGAAAGCGCTCGACAATGGCCACACCCAGCGCGCCACCCTCTTCGGGATCGGTAGCGCGGCCCAGTTCGTCCAGCAGCACCAGGGACTCGCGCGTCACCGCTTCCAGCATGGCCCGGATGTGCTCGATGTGCGCGGAAAACGTGCTCAGGTTCTCCTGAATGGACTGCTGATCGCCGATATCGGCCAGCACCTCGTCGAACAGCGGGAACTCCGCGCGCGCGGCCGGCACGGGCAGTCCCGCCTGGGCCATGAGCGCGAGCAGCCCCACCGTCTTCATCGACACCGTTTTGCCGCCGGTGTTCGGACCGCTGATGAGCAGCGTGCGGCGCTTCTCCTCCAGCGTCAGCGACAACGGCGTCACGCGCTTGCGCTGGCGGCGCAACACATCTTCGAGCAGCGGGTGCCGCGCGTTTTCCAGCACCAGCCGGCGATCCCAGGCGGCGGTGAACGACGGAATGGAGCAGCCGAAATCCACCGCGAAGTTCGCCTTGGCGAAGAGCAGATCCAGCTCGCCCAGCACGCGCACGGTCTCGCGGACGCCGCCCGCATGAGCGCGCAATAGTTCGGTGAGCTCGCGCAGAATGCGCTGCACCTCGCGCTGTTCGTCCTCCCGCAGGCGCACCACTTCGTTGTTCAGGTCGATGGTCTCCAGCGGCTCGATGAACAGGGTGTGGCCGGTGCCGCTGGCCCCGTGCATCACGCCCGGCACATGCCGCTGCTGGCCGGCCGCCACCGGCACCACCAGGCGGTCGTTGCGGACGGTGACGAAATCCTCCTGCAGCACGCCGTCGTCGCGGTGCGCGCGCACGAAGCGCTCCAGCGAAACCTGGATCTGTTTGCGCTGCTTCTCGATATCGCGCCGGATGCGGCGCAGCGCCACGCTGGCGTCGTCGGCGATGGAGCCATCGGGCAGAATCTTCCCGCGCAGCTCGCGCAGCACCTCGCGCAGATCAGCTAATTGTTGCGCGCGCGCGCCCAGCAGCGGGAATCGCGCCGCGGCGCTCAGCAGAATTCCACGAATTTCCGCGGCCCGCTCCAGCAATTGCGTCATCTCGAGAATCTGCCGCGGTTCCAGAACGGCCCCTTCCACGCCCACCATGTGCGCGGCGGCGGCGACGTCGGGCACGGAATCGAAGCGCACGCGAATGGCCGCGCCGCGCACCGGCTGCTGCGGTTCCATGGACAGGCGGACGTAGTCCAGAGCCTCGCGCACGCCGGCCAGCACGCTCTCCAGAAACGCGCGATCCGCCACGGGCCGCACCTCGTCCAGCTCAGCGCGTCCCAGCGGGCTTTGCACGAAACGCCCCAGCAGTTGCCGCAGGCCTTCGAACTCCAGCAGGTCGAGAGAGGGTTGATTCATGTCTTTCGCGCGCGGAAGGCGCGCTCCACCACGGCGAGGGTTCCTTCGGTAATTCGATACGCGGGAAGCTCGTCTTCGCGGACCCACACCGCGCGGCTCGCGTCGCTGGCCGCTTTCAGCGCGCCCCCCACCACACGGCAAACATAATCCACCAGCACGTAATGGTATTCGGTGCGGCCGGCCGCGTCGGGCATGATCCGCTCGAACAGCTCGAACATCGCCTCCGGCTCCACGTCGAGACCGGTCTCCTCGCGCGCCTCCCGCCGGATTCCGTCGGCCAGCCTCTCGCCCGTTTCGAGGATTCCACCTGGCAGCGACCACCATCCCTTCAGCGGCTCGTGGCCGCGCTCCACCAGCAGGATGGAATCGCCGTCGAAAATGAGCGCGCCGATCCCGAGGAACGGGCGGTCCGGGTAGCGGCGATCGTCAATGGCGCTCATCTTACGGCGTGGCGCCCTTCACGCCGAGCTGCACAATAAACACGGAGGTGCGCGCCGTGACGAACAGCAGGTCCATGTCCGGCCCGCCAAAGGCGCAATTGGAGGGCGTCTCATCGAACTGCACCGCGCCCTGGGGCTGCCCGCCCGGGCTGAAGATGTAGAGCTTTTTCGCCGCCACGTACAGGTTGCCCTTCTCGTCCACCTTCATGCCGTCGGGCACGCCTTCGATGCCGGCCACCAGAATACGCTCGTTCGATGCTGCCCCGTTGCGAGCAATGTCGTACGCCCGCACGTTGTGCTCGTCCGAATTGGCGACATACAGCGTGCGGCCATCGGGCGCCAGCGCGATTCCGTTGGGCCGGCCGGAGGGTTTCGCGATCACCTCCAGCCCACCCCGCGGCGCGATGTGATAGACGCCGTAGAAGTCCAGCTCGCGGGCGTCGTTGGCGGGGCCGAAGGCCGGGTCGGTGAACCAGGCATGGCCGTCGCGCCGAACCACAATGTCGTTGGGCGAATTCAATCTGCGGCCCTGCCACTTGTCCGCCAGCACCTCCACGCGGCCGTTCCTGTCCGTGCGCACCACGCGGCGGGCATGACCTTCACAGGTGTACAGCCGTCCCTGGGCGTCGAAGGCATTCCCGTTGGCGCCGTTCGCATTGGCGCGCAGCAGTTCGCGCCTGTGGCCCGGCTGCCAGCGCCAGATCTCGCTGTTCGGAATGTCGCTCACCACCAGATAACCGTCGCGCGACCAGGCGGGCCCCTCCGCATACGTGAACCCGGTGACCGCGCGATCGACGCGGATGTTGTCCAGATCCTGGGCCACGCTGGCGGCGGCCAGCGCGACCATCACACTCACTCGGGCGGCGGTCACTTCACCCATTCTATGTGCCGCTGGACTCCGCCACGCGAATGCGATACAAAGAATCGGATGCTCATTGGCCACTACGGCGCCGCCTTCGCGTTGAAGGCGGCCGAGCGCAGGGTGTCGCTGGGCGTGTTGTTCGTGGCCACCCAGTTTGTCGACATCCTGTGGATCGTGCTGGTGCTGGCGGGCGTGGAGAAGGTGCGCCTGGTTCCTGGCGGGGCCGCTCCCATCGAGTTTACTTCGTATCCATGGTCGCACTCGCTGGCGATGGACGTGGTTTGGGCGGCCGCCGCCTTCCTGCTGGTGCGTCTGCTGCCCATCTACAAGGGTCCCCGGCACACCCGCGCCGCGCTGGTGGTTGCGGCCTGCGTGCTCTCGCACTGGTTCCTCGATCTGCCCATGCACCGGCCCGACCTGCCCGTTGGCTTTCACGGCCCCTATGTGGGGTTCGGCATCTGGAACAGCCCCACGCTGGGCATTCTGGTGGAAGCGGCGACGTTGATCGCCGGGTTCTGGATCTATCGCCGCAAAGCGCCGCGGCTCAACTACGGTCTGGTTGTACTGGCGTTGTTTTTGCTGGTGGTGCTGGTCATCAACACGTACGGTCCGCCGCCGCGGGATGTCGCCGCTCTGGCCAGTTCCGGCCTGGCTTTCTACGTGTTCGTAGCGGCTGTGGCGTGGTGGCTGGATCGCCCGGCTAACGCGGATACGGGTGGCCGCGAAGCGTCGTGAAGGCGCGGTAGATCTGCTCCGCCAGCATGGCGCGGGCCAGCTCGTGCGGCCAGGTCATCGCCGACAAAGATAGCAGCAGGTCGGCCTGCTCGCGCCAGGCCGGGGGCAAACCGTCCGCTCCGCCGATCGCGAACACCAGATCCCGCCCCTCTTCCTCGCACTTTCGCGCCAGTTCGGCAAACTGCTTTGAATCGAGCGTGCGGCCTTCGGGATCCAGCAGCACCTTCATCGCCCCGGCGTGCTTCGCCCGCAAATCCACTCGCCGCGGGTCGATCTCCCGCATTTCGCAGGCGGCAAAACGGCCCGTTCGCTTCACGTACTCTTCGGCAATAGCGTGCGCGTGGCGGTCCCTGACCTTGCCGATGAAATACAGATAGACTCGCACGGGCTCACTTCGCCAGCAAATCGAGCACGGCCGCGGTGGTGGCCACCACGCCGGCGCGGAGGGCGGGCTCGGCCTCCGGATAGAAAAGACTCGAGTGCAGCGACGGCAGCGGCGTTCCCGTGCGCCTGCTCTCCGCAAGACGTTCCGCGGAGGTGGCGCCCAGCCGGAACATGAAGGTCGGAATCTGGTGTCCGTCCAGGCCGAACAAACCGAAGTCCTCGCTCCCCATTTCCGGTTCCGCGTCCACCACGTTGTTCGGGCCGAGCGCCGCCACGAAAACACCTTTCATCCGCGCGGCCAGTTGCGGATCGTTCCACGTCACCGGGACGGCCTCGGTCTCGCTCACCTTCACGATGGGAGCCCGATCCGGCGGAACGCCGGCCGTAAGGGCGATGCCGCGCGCCGTCCGCTCGATGTCGGCGAGAATATGCCGGCGCACCTCCTCGCTGAACGCGCGCACGGAAAGCTGCAGCGTCACTTCGTCGGGAATGATGTTGCTTTTGGTGCCCCCGTGAATGGATCCGACGGTCACCACGGCGGGATCTCGCGGCGCGATCTGGCGGCTGACAATGGTCTGCAGCGCCATGACGAATTCCGCCGCCATCACCACCGGGTCCTTGGTGGCCTCCGGACGGGCGCCGTGTCCGCCCACGCCACGAATGATCACGTCCACCGAGGTGGAACTGGCCAGCAACGGGCCCGCGGTCACACCCACCTTGCCTGCCTCGAGTCACGGAACATCATGCAGCGCG
>CAYVPZ010000053.1:0-12752 GCA_964453955.1 uncultured Solibacteraceae bacterium
TCTTCGACGAGATGATGGAGCTGGGCGTAGAGGGCATGATGCTCTCGCCCGGCTATTCCTACGACAAGGCGCCCGACCAGCACAGCTTCCTGGGGCGGGCGCGCACGCGGCGGCTGTTCCGCGCCATTCTGTCGAATCGCAAGCCGGGGTGGCGGTTCAACCAGTCCATGCTGTTTCTGGAGTACCTGATGGGACGGCGGCAGTACGCGTGCACGCCGTGGGGCATGCCCACTTACAACGTGTTCGGCTGGCAGAAGCCGTGCTACCTGTTGCAGGACGGCTACGCGGACACCTTCGCGGAGCTGATGGAGGCCACCGAGTGGCATCGCTACGGCACCGAGTCGGGCAATCCGAAGTGCGCCAATTGCATGGTGCACAGCGGGTACGAGGCGTCGGCCGTGGACGACACGTTCGGGTCGCTGAAAGGGTTTCTGGCGACGGTGCGCGCGTCGCTGTTCACGAAGCACGCGGATGCCGAAGCGCTGGCCATGCTCGAGGAGCCGGTGCGGCCGCGCACGGACCTGGTGCAGCTTCGGGCGGAGGTGAACGCGTGAACGCCGACGAGCTGGAAGTGGCGCCGGGCACCGCGCACGAGACCCTGGAGGGGCTGGTGTGGCAGGCGGCTTCCGACGACGAGCTTCGCGCGGGCCTCGAGAAGGCCTTCGACTACCGCGGCGACGTCACCATCACAAAGAAGGACGGGAGCACGGTGGAGGGCTACATCTTCGACCGGCGGGTGGGGCGCACGCTGGCCGATTCCTTGGTGCGGATTTACCCCAAAGGTCTGGGTGTCAAGGTTTCCGTGGCGTGGTCCGAGATAGCCGGCCTCGCCTTCAGCGGACGCGACATGGCCGCGGGCAAGAGCTGGGAGGCGTGGTTGAAGAACTACGCCGAGAAGAAAGCGGCGGGCGAGAAGAACATCGGGATCGAGCCGGAAAAGCTCGACTGAACGGCGCGCCCTCCGTATACTGGGCTGTGACCAGGATTTCACTTACCGTTGCGCTGGCCAGCGTCGCATCGCTCGCTTTTGCGCAGACGCCTCCCACTCCCCCGCCGCCCGCCGCACCCGCGCCCGCGGAGCAGTGCCGCCAGATTCTTGAAGACGCGCTCGCAGATAAGAATCCGGACACCCGTCTGGAGGCCGTGGTGGCGCTCAGCCTGTCCACCTCGAAGGAGCCCTGGATGGGGATGCTGATCGGCATGCTGGACGACAAGGACGTGCAGGTTCGCGTCGCCGTCGTCGCCAGCCTGATGGACCTGAGGGGCCCGGGCACCAACGCGGCCCTGCACAAAGCCATGGGCGACGATGTTCCGGAAGTCAGCTTTGCGGCCACCCGGGCACTGTTCAGCCTGGGAGATCCGGCGGGCAAGGCGGGCCTGCTATCCGTGCTGGAAGGCGAGACCAGGGCGTCGTCGGGCTTCCTGACCAGGAGCAAGCGCGACGCCATTCGCATGCTGCACACGCCCCGAACCCTTTTTCTGTTCAGCATGAGGGTGGGCGCCGGTTTTGTTCCCGTTCCCGGGCTTGGGATGGGCGTTGCGTCCACGGAGCGGCTGCTCACCGATCCCACTTTGTCCGGCCGCGCCAGTGCTGCCCTGCTTCTCGGCGACCAAAAGGACGCGGCCACACTGCAGGCGTTGCAGGACGCGCTGACCGACAACACCTGGTCCGTTCGCGCCGCGGCGGTGCATGCGATCGCGCTGCGCAACAACCCGGCCCTGAAGGGCGCGTTGCTCCCTCTGACCCTGGACAAGTCCCAGCCAGTGCGCCTCCGCGCCGCCGTGGGCTGGCTGCGGCTGGATTCCATAGGGCGCGGGGTGAAACCTCCGGTGCGGCACACGACGGCGCCGGCGAACAAACTTTGACGCAATCTCGTATCCACGGGAGACGATAGGAGGTGCGTGATGTATTGCGTTCGTTGCGGCAGGCCGATGCAGCCGTCGGAATCGTTCTGTTCCGTTTGCGGGAAACCGGCGCGGGACATTCCCCTGATGCCCACCCAGAGCCGCATCGCCGGCCACGTGCGGTTGCTGGCCATTTTCTGGATCGCCCTCTCCACCTTCCGGATTCTGCCGGGTCTGGTGCTGGCCGCCATCTTCGGCAGCACCCCCGACTTTCCCCCGGGCACCCCGGAGTTCGTACACAGCATCGTGATGGCTGTGGCCGCGTTCCTCTTCGTGAGCGGGGCTCTGGGAATCATGGCGGGAGTGGGCCTGCTCAATCGCGCCCCGTGGGCACGCATGATGGCGATCATTCTCGGCTGCATCGGGCTGATCGACATGCCGTTCGGCACGGCCCTGGGCGCGTACACGCTGTGGGTTCTGCTGCCGGCGCAATCCGAGCAGGAGTACCAGCAGATCTCGCGCGCGGCATAATAACATTAGGAGAGAACTTCCACCATGGCGTCCACTGCCACGATGACCGGCGCTCAATTTGACGCCCTGCCTTACGACGAAGGGCGGCGCTGGGAACTCATCGAAGGGGATCTCGTTGCCGTGTCCAGCCCGACGCCAGAGCATCAGCTTGTGGTGCAGAAGCTTGTGTTAGCCCTGATGCTTTACTTCGGAAAGCGTCCGGGTGGCATCGTTCTGGGGGATGTCGAGTGCGCTTTGAGCGACGCAAATCGCGTACGACCCGATGTCCTGGTTCTGCTGGGAGAACGCGCGGACACGCTGAATCGCTCACGGGTCCCCATTCCCGGAGCGCCGGATATCGCCGTGGAGGTGATTTCGCCGAGCGAGCGGACAACCGAGAGTATGCGCAAGGTGGAAACGTATCTCCGGCATGGTGTCCGCGAAGTGTGGCAGGTGTTCCCGGCTCTGCGGCAGGTGGTGGTTCACACGCCGGACGGATCGCACCGGCTGGAAACGCTGACCACGGACCTGCTGCCTGAGCTTGCCCTCCCCGTCTCCTCACTTTTCGAGTTTTGATGACGGCCTGAGAGCACGCCCACCGGCCAGGGCGACTACCGCGAACCAGGCCGTCACGAACAACAGCCAGGCGATCAGCCAGCGCAGAACAAAACTGGCCATCTCCAGCCCCAGGCCGCGATCGTAAGGGACCCAGCGTATCAGCCGCCAGGGGACGTACAGCGTCAGCAGCAGCAGAACCGGGCAACCGATCCAGAATGTCAATTGGCGCAGACGGGCGAACGGCGCGGGCGTCCCGGCGATGCCCGCCACCAGGGGCAGCAGCAACGCCGGCACCAGCCACCACTCCACCACGCGCACCTTCCACGTAATGATGGTGAGGATCAGGGCGGGACGAACCGGCCGGCGCAGGTGCAGGGTGAGCCATGAGGCCGTGTTCGACGCCGGCGAGTAAGCATGGTCCAGCAGCCAGCCCAGCGCCCAGTACAACGCTGCCGCGAAAACAGCCACCAGGATCAACAGGGGCAGGCGCCGCAACGCGGTTCGGAACGCCTGCGCGAGCGGCAGACCGGGTTCGCGGAAATGCGTAAACACAGCGCCGTGCAGCCATACCGTGAACGCCACCAGCAGCAGGCCGATCAGGAGGGTGGCCGCAAGCTGCAGCGCGCTGGCGTCGCCGATGCCCAGCCAGAAGTAGGCGCCCGCCACGACGGCGGCATTGGCCACCAGGTGCAACGCCCACAGCTTAACGGTTGCGGCTCTCATTTGGCCTCCACAGTGCGCGCTTCGGTTGTGGCGAAGTAATCGGGCTGATACATGGGCTGCACCTTCGCCGGGTTGACGTGGAACACGCCGGGGTTCACCACCTTCAACAGGTACACGTACTGCTGCTGGCCCTGGCTGAACCAGGTCTGGAAGATGGCCATGCGGTTGTCGTGCAACTCGCGCCGGGTGAACCACCAGCCCCACCAGCCGGGTTTGTCGCGCAGCTCATACAGATTGTCGCGCTCGATGAACTCCGCGCCAGCGGGGATGGGATCTTCGATCATCAGGTAGCGCCATTCGCCGCCGGTGACGGTGAGACGAACGGCCAGGATGTCGCCGGGCGTCACGGATCCTTGCAGCGGATTGAGGTCCCACACAATGCGGTCGCCGTTCTTCGATGGCGAAAGCTTGTAATAATCGCGCAGGATGTTGAGCGCCACCGTCCCGGTGCGCGCCAGCTTCGGTTCGGTGGACGAATACTCTTCGCGCACGGACCAGTACAGGCGGCCCGAGCCGGCCATGCGCACGCGAATGCGATTCGCCGCCGGACTGAGATCGGCGTCGTGCAGACTCACCACGAATTCGCCGGGGGAGAGCGCATCGGCGGCGGTGAACGTCTTCGCGCCGGCCTGCTTGTCGTTCACAAACACCGTGGCGGTGAAGGATGCGTTCAGCTCCTTCGTGACTTTCAGGTAGTCGGTGAGGCCGAAGACCACCATGGCGGTCTGCTCGGTGGAGAACCAGTACCAGCCCTCGTTGCGGTGGTTCATGAGCCAGAGCGCGGCCTTCGGAAGCAGCGGACTCTGCGGATCCTCGCGCGAGATCAGCTTCACGGCATAAGCGGTGACCTCCGGCGACGAATCGACGAAGATGCTCATGAGCGTGTCCACGTTCAGCGGCCACCAGGCTTCCGCGTCGTTCTGCCGGGCCATGGATTCCACCTGGCGGGCGGCCTCGCGGGCGCGCGGGTCTTTCAATGCGTCGAAGGCCAGCCCCATCTCGGCCACCCCGTAGGCGCTCATCTTCGAGCGCTCGGACCAGGCGCCGTCGAGCCGCGTGCTGTCGGAGGCGCCCTCCAGCGCCAGCGCATAGTTGACATACGCCTTCAAGTCGGCGATCAGAAGCGGCTCCTTGTCGTAGGCGTCGCGCAGCCATTTGGTGGCGTGTTGCAGAACCTCGTCCTTCACGGGTTGTCCGGCGGCCTTCGCCTGGGCGAGGCCGGAGATGACGTAGGCGGTCATGAAAATCTGGCTGTCGTCGGTTTTCCACCAGCCCCAGCCGCCATCCTCGTGCTGGAAGTCGTAGAGGCGCTCCATGCCCGCGGTGATCTGCTGCTGCAGCACGGCGGGGTCCTGATGCGTTTTCAGGTTGAGGTCCTTCATGGCCTGCGCCACCACGATGTTGGGCAGGAAGCTGGACATGGTTTGCTCGGTGCATCCGTAGGGGAAAGTGGTGAGGTAGTCGAGCGCGCCGAATACCGCGCCGGCGACCGACGGGGAGAGGCGCACTTCGAGATTGCGCGACGCAGGCGCCACCTGCTGCGGGAAATTCAGCGTGAAATCGGTTTGCCCGCCCGCCAGCGAGCCGGAGCGCGCATCGCTGAGCTTCACGCCCTGCGCGTAAACCGGCAGCGTCACTTCCATGGCGTCGGACTCTTCGTTGGTGAGCGCCTTGCCGGTGATCACCGCTTCGGCGCCCGCGGGAACCCGCACGCGGAAATCCACTTTGACGTCGCGGCGGCTGGGGATGCTGACATCCTTCGACGTATCGCCGATGAACTCCAGGCCCTTCGCCTCCAGCGACACGCGGGCCGCTTTGGTGTCGGTCAGATAGTTGTGGACGATGGCGGAGAGCGTGACCTCATCGCCCTGGGTGAAGAAGCGCGGAACGGCCAGGCGCAGAATCACGTTCTTGCGCACGATGACTTTCTGCGTGGCCGCGCCCACCCTGGTGTCGGCGGTGACGCCGCGCGCGGTGGCGCGCCAGGTGGTGAGCGAATCGGGGAAATCGAAATCCACGCCGGCGTGGCCGCTGGCGCCGGTGTTCAGCTCGGCCGACCAGAAGATCGTATCCGGGAAGGCCTTGCGGATTTTGGGCTGGATGAGCCGGTCGGGTTTGAGCTGGGTCAGCTTCTGCTGCTGCCGCAGGAGCGTGAGCTGCATGCGCCGCTTCCCGGCCTCGCCGCGGAAATAATACGACAGAGAATTGTCGGTATTGACGATGTTGTAATTTCGCCCGTAGAAGAAGTTCAGGATCTCCGGCGTGTCGTCCTTGCGGATACCGTAGATGGCCTCGTCCACCACGCCCAGGCTGAACTCGGCGGCCACCGGCCGGCCGGCGCTGTCCTTCGCTTCGATATCATAGTGCGCGCGCTCGCCCGGCTTGTACTGCGGTTTGGAAGTAGTGATGGCCACCGCGAGCGCCTGCTCCACAGGGGGCACCTTCACCGCCTTGCTTCCCGAATAAAACTCGCCATTGCGGATGAAGGCCGCGCCCACATAGAAGCTGGGGGCCTGATCGCCGCGCACGGGAACCTCGAAAGTGAACGAGGACGACGCAGCGTCCACCACGCGGACCATGTCGATGGCCCGCCCTTCCACGGTGACCAGCACCTTCGCGCGGGGCACCCCGGTGACCACCAGGATCTTCGCGGTATCGCCGGCGCGATAGCTCTTTTTGTCGGGGACGATCTGCAGCGTGTCCTGTTTCTGGCCATACAATGCGGCATCGCCGCCGCTCACCCACAAATACGCGGAATCTTCCACGCGGCGCTTTTCCGGCGTGGGAGCGACCACGTCCACCCTCCATTCGCCGCCGCTGGGGATGGTGAAGTCCACCGAGGCGTGGCCCTGGGCATCGGTGGTGACGTCGGTGGAGCTGCGCGTCACCTCTCTGCGATTGCCCCAGTGCCACTCCTGCAATTGGGCCTTCACGGGGGTGCGGACAGGATTGCCATCGTAATCGACGGCGGTGATGTTGATCCGCGCCTGGCTGCCCGGCGCATAGACGTAAGCGTCCGGCTCGGCCTCCAGGTAGAAGCTGGCGAAGGTGGCCGCCAGCCAGCCGGTGCCGATGATTTCGCGGTTGCCCTCGTCGGTGACGCGAGCCTCAATGCGGTAGCGGAAGTCGGAGCCATGGTCGGAAACATCGGTGGGAATGGTGATGGTGAGTTTGCCGTCGTCGTCCAGGCGGCCCTCGTTCTGCTGGGCCTGCTCGCCGCCGGTGTCCTCGTCGTTGTTGTTTGTATCGGCGTCCTCGTCGCCCTCGAACTCGTAGCGCTTCAGCCAGGCGGTGGAGCGATAGATGGCCCAGGTCACTTTGGCGTTCTTCACCGGTTCGCCGAAGTAGTAGCGCGCGTCGATGGTGGCCTCGACGGTTTCGCCCTCGATGACGCGGGGCTTCGCGGGCGTGACCCGCACTTCGTATTCGGGCTTTTTGTACTCCTCCACCTGGAAGCCGCCGGTCATGACGCCGGCGGACTCGGCGTCGCCTTCCGCGCCCTCGCCTTCGTCCTCGGCCTTCACGGCGTCGGGATGGATTTCGATGGAGTAGTAGCCGAGCGCCGAGCCCGCAGGAAGGGTGAGGGAATCGTGCACGGCGCCCAGTTTCGACACGGGAAGGCGCTTGTGATAGACGGATTTCTGGTCGGGGTCTTCAATGGACACGTCCAGATCCCGCGCGTTGGGGATGGCATAGCCGTTGGGCGCCTGGTTGCGGACGACGGCTTTGAATTCCACGGTGTGGCCGGGGCGGTAGACGGGCCGGTCGGTGTAGATGTAGCCGGTCCACTCGCGATCGAGGCGCGCGCCAATGGTATAGGAAGCCAGACTCAGCACCGCGAATTCGCCGCCGTCGCGCGCCATCAAACGAAGATCGCTGTTATTGTTTCCGGCCACCGGCGTGTCCACCAGGCCCTGCGCGTCAGCCTTCCAGCTTTTCGTGCTGACGTGCGTGTTGGTGTCGGACCACAGCGTCACTTCCGCGCCGGGCACCGGCTGACCGCTCTGGCGATGGACCACCAACGCCACCATGCGCCCCGGCGCCTGCTTGGTGATCATGGCCAGATCGGAGACGATGACGATGGTGTAGGCGCGAAGCTGCTTGTGCACGGCTTCCACCAGGTAGACGCCTTTGCCCTTCACCTCAATGGGAACGGTCTGGGTTTCCCAGCGCTCCGTGCTGGTGACGGACTGATGCCACGTTGACACCAGTTGCTGCGGGTTCAGCAGCGGCGCCTCGGCATAGCTGGCTACGTTGCGGGTGCGCGCCGGTTTGCGCGAGAAGGCGTCGCGGATGCGGTGGCGCGATTCCTGCGAGAACTGCCCGCGCAGCAGGTTCCGCATGCTGGTTCGCCAGTCCCGCTTGAAGTTGTGGAAACGCTCCAGCAGCGTCTTTTCGCGGGGCGGACGCTGGGCCCGTCCGCCGAACATGTGCGCGTCGTCGAGCTGCTCGAAGAAGCGCACGGGATCGTTGACGCGGTACACGCGGAAGTCGAGCGAATCGACGTTCCACGCGTTCAACTGCACCGAGATCTCTTCGCCCGGGCCGAACGTTTTGGCGCTGGCCAGCGCGAAATACGGCTCCTCCTCGGTCTGCCCGATGCCGGGCGCGGAGGCGACGAGCAGCGCGAGCCCCCAGACGGTGTGTCTCAAAGAATGTTCCATCGGTATACGCCCAGGAAGTTGGAGTTGCCTTCGAGCGGCCGCCAGCGGGGCTCGGGATGATGCAGAAGTTCCGGCAGGGTCAGCCGCCGGATTTCGCCGGAATGCGAATTGATCGGCCCGGTGTGATAGACGACGTAGCGCGGGCGCGTTTCGTCGAAGTGGCTGGGTCCCAGCCAGACCATGCTATGGAAGGCCAGCGTGGCGCCCTGCTGGAAGAAGAGCAGATCGCCCGGGCGGGCCTGCTCCAGCGAGCGGCCGACGAAGTGGGTGTTGAAACGCTGGAGCGTTTGCGCGTCGGCGAACTGGGCGAAGGCGCCGTCGGTGAGGTCGGACGGGTGAAACGGGCCCGCGCGGATGCGGAACAGGTTCGCCTGCAGGGGGGTGAACGGGTACGCGTACTTGCGCACGTCGGGAAGCGTGGGCGCCAGCGGGAGGCGCGCGGCGGCGGCCCATGCGGAATCGTGCGTGCGCAGGGCTTCGCGGTACGCGTAGCGAATGAGCGCGGCGCAGTCGTCGATCTCGGCGGGGAGGTCCTTGCGGAAGTACTGCGCCTCGGCGAGGAAGGTGAACCACTCGCGGAAGGCGTCCTGGTCGGCGGGGCCGAGACGGAGGAAGTCGGGTGTGCCGTCGTCGCGGCGGTCGCCATCGTCGAGCGAGGTGGTGATGGTGGCGAAAGCGGGCTGGTAGCCGGGCGATTCGGCGCGAAGCCGGATGCGGCCCGGGGTCACGCCCACACGCAGGACGTGGCCAGCCGCGGCGAGTTCGGCCAGATGCCGGCCTTCCACGATTCCGAGTTTGGCGTCGGCGGGGGTGGTGGTGATGTCGATTTCGGAGACGCCGTCGGCGGTGGCGTCGCTCGCGGAGAGATGGATCTCGACGGGCGTAACATGGCGTACACACGAGAGTGCCGCCAGCGCGGTCGCGACAGCCGAACCAGCCATGGTCCTCCGAGACGTGAGACGCAAAGGAGGATTATACGGGTGATTCGGGCTGGAGTCGAGGGGGATGGCGCGGTTACAGCTCCGCGAACAACTCGGAGAGGGGCAGGGCAAAACCGGGCAGGGCCGACTCGTCGCTCAGAGTCTTCGTCTGATCGAGCAGCGTCCAGGTGCCGTCCGCGCGGTAAATGCGCACGTGCTTCGCTTTCGGCGATACGATCCAGACCGACTTCCCTCCGGCGGCCAGGTACTCGGCGATCTTCAGCTCGATATCCTGGGCGGAATTGCCTGGCGAGAGGACTTCGATGGCGATGTCCGGCGCACCCTGCAGCCAGGCATCATCGGGCGCAACACGATGGCCGAGGACCACGGCCACATCGGGCTGGCGGACGGTGCGCGGCCCGAGCTGGAAGCCGGCCTCAAACCAGACGTCGCCCAGTCCTGCAACTGTCACACAGGCTCGCAGAACGTCGTACAGCCGCCGCGAGAGCTTATTGTGAATGAATTTCACGGGTGGCACGATTACCAGCTCCCCGTCGCTCAGTTCCTGTTTTCCCGGTTCGTCGGGCAGGCGGGCGAACTCTTCTAGTGAAATGAGCGTCCCGAGCGCCATATGCGTATTGTAGCGCCTGCCCGGACCCCGCGGACTTCAGCACAAATATATACTGGAGGCGAACTGACAGCTCTGCCATGAACTGGTGTGGCCGCGTGCCCTCCGCCGGGACCGGTGCGCCGTTACAAGTCAGGCCCGCAAGGGGGTATTCGATGTCCGCCACAGTTCCCCGAAGGGACGTACTCAAATCGATTCTCGCCACCCTGCCCGTGGCCCTCGACTGGGCTTCGTTCCCCGTCGCGAAGGCCGCCGGCAGAGGTTCCGCCGATTTCGACGCGGTGATCATCGGCTCCGGTCTGGGCGGCCTCAGTTGCGCCGCCGCGTTCGCACGGCAGGGATTCCGGCCGCTGGTGATTGAGCAGCACGACAAACCCGGCGGCTATGCGACCGCATTCACGCGGCCCGGCGGCTTTGTATTCGACGTCTCGCTGCATTCCACCAGCGCGGCGCAGCGGAACGGTCTGTACAATCTCATCCCCGGGTTCCCCGAAATCACCGACGTCGAGTTTGTCGAGTTGCCGTATCTTTACCGGGCCATTTTTCCCAATCACGATTTCCGGGTGCCGCAGAAAAACCTCGGCGCATATCTGGATCTGCTGACCGCCCAATTTCCCGAGGAAAAGGACGGAATTAAGGGGCTGCACGACGACATGGCCGGCGTGGCGCGCGACGTGATGAAGTTCAGCGCGGCCCAGGGAAACGTGAACATGAGCCGCTTCCCTGCGGATTTTCCGCTTCTCTTCCGCTACGCCACGCACACGTGGGGCGAGGTGCTGGAGGACCGCATCAGGGACCCGAAGCTGCAGGCCATCGTATCGGCCATGTGGGAGTATTACGGGCTGCCGCCGTCGAAGCTCGCCGCCGTTTATTACGCCATGCCCAGCATCGGCTACCTGACCGAAGGCGGCTACTATCCCAAAGGCCGCTCCCAGGCCATCAGCAACGCCGTGGTGCGTTTCATCGAAGCGCGCGGCGGGAAGGTGCTGCTCAACACGCGCGTGGACCGCATTCTGACCAAAGACGATGCCGCCACCGGTGTGCACACCGCCGACGGGCGCCAGTACACCGCCCGCGCGGTGGTCTCCAACGCCAACGCGTACGATACGTTCCACAAGCTCATGGACCCCGACGAAGTGCCTGCGGATTATCTGGCGCGCATGGATCATTACACGGCGAGCCTGTCGACGTTTCTGGTGTTTCTCGGCCTGAAAAAGGACCTGGTGAAAGACACCGGCCTGAAAGACGCCGAGATTTTCTGCGAGACCGGCTACGATCCCGAGAGCTCCTATAACGGCCAGCTTGTGGCCGACATGAGCAATACCGGCTTCGGCATGATGGTTTACGACAATGTCTACCCGGGTTATTCGCCACCGGGCAGGAACACGCTGAGCCTGATTACGCTGCAGGGGTTCGACCACTGGAAGCCTTTCGAGATGGACTACTGGCGGGGGCACAAGACCGCGTACCGGGCGGAGAAAGAGCGCATCGCCAGCGCGCTGATCGAGAAAGCGGAGCGCACGGTGCTGCCCGGTCTGTCGAAGGCGATCGAGGTGAAGGAAATCGCCACGCCGCTCACCAATGTCCGCTATACCGGGAATTATCGCGGCGCGATTTACGGGTGGGACCAGACGCTGAACAATTCCGGCATCCGCCGGCTCCCGCACAAGACCCCCATCCGCAACCTGTATCTGGCGGGCGCCTGGACAAATCCGGGGGGCGGGTACGCCGCGGTGATTCCCAGTGGGATCGGGTGCTTCGGGGAGATCGTGAAGAACTGGGGATAGATGACACGGAGATTGTCAGCGGTGTTGCTTCCACTTTCTCGGATACAAAGAGCGCAGCCGTGGGGAACCTGACGAGCGCCCGAAGAAAGGGCCGTTAATGGTGCCGCTTTCCCGACTTCACACAAAGGTTTTGCTGAGGCACAGGCGGGTCCCGAGCGTGTCCGAGTAGCGAGTCCTCAAGAACGGGCAGCGGCGTAAGCAATGCTGCATCGAAACCGCTGCATCATGGGTCGCCGCCATGCTGACAACCCAGCGGTCGGTTGTTTCGTCGCGCACGTGTTCTATCACTCAGGGCCGCTCGGCGTCGGTTCGGGAGGCTTTCTTTGTGAGGGCTTCGGCTGTTGGCTCGTCGCCGCTTTCTCAAAATGCCTCGATGTCGGCGAGGTCCTGCCATCTGCCAGCGGCGCGTTTCGCTGCAAGCACGTCCTCAATCCGGCACGACCATGCGGCTTCAAACTCAACGCCTGGAACTGCCGTGAGGATGTCGACGCCGGCCGGCTCGCGGCCCATCGGAAGAACGGGCCGGGTTCCGCAAAGTCGGCGGAGGTCAGACTTTCGAGCGGCGCACCGAATTCAGCCCGGGCCGCGAAAACCGCCTTTGCGTTTTCACGAGCGGCCTTCACCAGAATGTCGAGGTTCTTGGTGGCGCGGGGCTGCGCATGGATCGCTACGGCATAAGCGCCAACGACAAGGTACTTAACGCGGTGCGCGTTCAAAATGGACAAGAGTTCTGCGTAGTCTGAAAGCATCCGGCTCGAAACCCTTCAGCTTGTATCCTTCCTCGGTGAGTTCCCAAACGGCGGCCACGCGCTCGTGCACGGGGCGGCTCTGCCAGTACCGATACTCATCCGCCTTCATCTCGTCGAAGCTCGCGTACTTCCGGATGGTCTTGTCCATGCTTGGTTTGTAGCACGCCTGTCGATCCCGTGGTATCGTCGATGGCAATGGGCACGGCGATGACAAAGGCAGTCCCCGTCCGCCGCACCCCCGTGCAGGGGCGCAGCAGCGGCACCGTGCAGCAGATCTTCCGCGCCGCTTCCGCACTGCTCGGCCGCGTGCCTCTCGAAGAGATCGCCACCAGTCGCATCGCCGTTGAGGCGGGCGTCTCGGTGGGCGC
>CAYVPZ010000054.1:0-12607 GCA_964453955.1 uncultured Solibacteraceae bacterium
CGCAGCCGCATGTGGGAAGAGGGCATCGAGTTCGACGAGGCCGTGCGGCGCGTCTCGCGCGAGGTGGTTTTCACCACGCACACCCCGGTTCCGGCCGGGCACGACCGCTTCGATTCCGGCCTCATGGAGGAGCATCTGGGGCCGCTGCGCGAGGAACTGGGTCTTTCGCACGACGGGCTCATGGCGCTGGGGCGCGTGAATCCGTACGACCACAACGAACAGTTCTGCATGACCGTGCTGGGCCTGAAAATGGCCCGGCGCACCAACGCCGTGTCGGCGCTGCACGGCGAAGTATCGCGGGCCATGTGGACGGGCCTCTTTCCGGGCAAGGCCGAGGACGCGGTTCCCATCGGCCACATCACCAACGGCGTGCACGTGCCCTCCTGGCTGGCGCCGCAGATGTTCCGCCTTTACGACCGGCATCTGGGCACCGGCTGGCACGAACACAGCGGCGAGTCGCGTATTTGGGAGGGCATCGAAAACGTGGATGACGGCGAGCTGTGGGAAACGCACCTCAGCCTGAAATCGCGGCTCATCGAGTTCGTGCGGCAGCGCGCCGTGGAGCAGGCCGGGCGCCGGGGCGAGGCGCCGGAAACGCTGCAGAAGCTGGGCCGCGTGCTCAGTCCCGACGCGTTGACCATCGGCTTCGCGCGCCGCTTCGCCACCTACAAGCGGGCCAACCTGATTCTGGCGGAAATCGAGAAAATGGCCGCCATGGTGAACGACCCGAAGCGTCCCGTGCAGTTCGTTTTCGCGGGCAAGGCGCATCCGCACGACGAGCCGGGCAAGCGCGTGCTGCAGCAAATTGCGACCCTGATGCGCACCGCGCAGTTCTCCGGCAAGATTGTTTTCGTGGAGGATTACGACATCAACGTGGGGCGCCATCTGGTGCAGGGCGTGGACGTGTGGCTGAACAATCCGCGGCGTCCGCTGGAGGCATCGGGCACCAGCGGCCAGAAGGTGGTGCTGAACGGCGGGCTGAATTTCTCCATTCTGGACGGCTGGTGGGCGGAGGCCTACGATGGGCTCAACGGCTTCGCCATCGGCGCCGGGCGCACGCATTCGAATACCGAGGTCCACGACGCGCGAGACGGCGAGGACTTGTACCGGGTGCTGCGCGACGAAGTGATTCCGTTGTACTACCAGAGGGACCGCGACGGCCTTCCGCGCGGCTGGATCACGCGCATGAAGCGGACCATCCGCACGCTGGGCTGGCGGTTCAACGCGGATCGCATGGTGATGGATTACACGCTGAAGTGCTATGTGCCTGCGGCGGGCGGGACTTCGAGCAATATGAGCGCGTAGATTTACTTCCTGGGTTTGTATCCGAGCCGGATGGCCTTGTCATAGTCCTGCTGCGCACCTTCCACATCGCCTTTGGCGCGGCGCGCAAGGCCCCGGTTGTAAAAGGCTTCGGCAAGGTCCGGCCTCAGCCGGAGGGCCTCGTTGTAATCCTGTAGGGCCCCCTCCGCATCGCCCTTGTCGTAGCGCGCAAGGCCCCGGTTGTAGTAGGCGACGGCAAAGTCCGGCTTGAGCAGGATGGCCTCATTGTAATCCGACAGCGCCCCCTCAACATCGCGTTCGTTGTAACGCCCAATGCCTCGGATGAGGAAGCCGACGGCAAAGTCCGGCTTGAGCAGGATGGCCTCGCTGTAATCCTTCAACGCACCTTCGATGTCGCCTTTAGCACGGCGCACAGCGCCCCGGTTGTAGAAGGCGAGGGCATGGTTCGGGTTGAGCCGGATGGCCTCGCTATAATCCTGAAACGCCCCCTCCGCATCGCCCTTGTCGCTGCGCGCATGGGCTCGGTTGTTGAAGGCGCTGGCGTAGTCCGGCTTGAGCCGGATGGCCTCGCTATAGAAGCGCAGCTTTTCGTCAATGTCGGCAGCAGCAAACCCTCGCTCGAACCACTGCTGGGCAGTCAACTCCTCCTCCTGGACTACCGGAGCCGCGTTAGCCGCAGCCTTCTGTTCGGTAGCGGCTCGTTGTGCTTGCAGAGATGCGGGGTGGAGCACCGCGGTCAGTGGCACATTCAGGAATCTGTTTCGTAAGCGTGCCATTGCCTCCTCGAAGTACTCCGGCGGGATGCTCAGTCCGTTGTAGTGCCTGAGCGCGGCGAGCGCACCAGTGAGTTGACTGGCGATGACAGGCGTGCCGAAGTCGAAGCCTTCCAGCATGAGCGGTATGGTATTGCGCTGGCTGGCCAAAGCTGTCTCGATCTCGCGGCGCAACCAGTCTCCTGGATCGCTGCAACGCTCGAGCGCGGAGGGGGTGAGCAGGATAAGGAAGTGCGCCCGCGCCTTTATGTTTCCGAGTATGATGCGCTCGAAGTCGCCACTGGCAATGCCGTTGTAATCGAAGAAAACATCATAGCCGTGGTGCCGCAGGTTCTGGAAGATGGCGAGCGCCCAGGGAATATTGGTGCGGCGGTAACTGAGAAAAACCGTTTTTTCGATGCGCTCCATGGGTTTAATATCCCAGCCGATGTCCATCCACGAAGAACAGAAATTGAACTATACACCAGAACGGTCGACTGTCGCCCAGTCGAAGTGGACTGACGGCGGGGGAAACTACCAACTACCTCACGAGCCGCCGCGGTGATCGGAGGGGGGGCTATTCCTCGGGCTGCCTCTTCCGGCTAAAGCTGCCGCATTCGACTTCCTGAAAGGAACCGGGCATAGCGTTGTCGAGCGCGGCGAGGATGGGCGGCAAATTGTCCTTGAGGATGTGCCAGTCAATTGACGACAACACCACTCCCGCGACGCGTCGCGCAGTAAGGTTCTGCTCATCCAGCCCAGCCCAACCCTTATACCTGGGCCGTCAAAACTTCATGACAGCCGGGTTGTTCCGCGACAGGTGCGGAAGGTTCTCATCAAGTAACACTTTCACGGGACGGGCTGTCCGCGCCGGGCATGAGCAAATTCGATGAGCCGTTGAATCTGGGGAAGGGAAAGCCCCGGATAATTCTCGTGTATGAGGTCCAGCGGATCACCAGCGTCGTAGCTATCGACGATTGCATCAGGTAAAATCCGCGTTCCACGCACGATGGGCCGCCCGGACACCTTGCCGGGAACCTGTTCGATCAGTTCACAAGCCGTCCAGTCGATGGCCGAGGCCGTATCGAGTTTAGACATATCGCCCTCTCTTCATCGTAAGCTTTTTGCCACGTTTGACGGGACATGGAAACCGCACCAAACATCCTCCCTCTGCAAGCGCGGGACACGCATGGTGTCACCATGGTTGAGTCTGTCCCAGTGGATGCAGGGCTGGCCCGTCGCCCCGTCCGCGAAGGTCGTGCCCGGCCGCCATGTGTTACATTTCGATGAAAGGACATAACAAACATGGCGGCAAACGCACTGGCTCTCGAAACGAAATCGCGGGACGGCCGCATTGAGGAAGGCGCGAAAAGGCGAGCGCAAGCCAGCCGCGCCGGCCAGAAGGACCTGAAAGCGGGAGAGCGGAAGTTCGATCCCGTGGACGTCGTGCTGGCCAGCGGCGCCGGCCGCCTCGCCAGGCTCCTGCCCATCAAGTACGCGCGCATGGCGGTTTCGCCGTTCGCGTTCTTCCGGGGCGCGGTGCCGGTGATGGCGGCCGATCTGGCGCGCCTGCCGCACTCCGGCATCGAGGTGCAGCTCTGCGGCGACGCGCACGTGCAGAACCTCGGCTCCTTCGCCGCGCCGGACGGCCGCCTGGTCTTCGACTTCAATGATTTCGACGAGACCATCCGCGGACCCTTCGAGTGGGACGTCAAGCGCATGGCCGCCAGTATTGTGCTGGCGGGGCGTACGGCCGGCCACAAGGCGTCCGGGTGCAGCACGGCTGCCGAAGCGTTTCTGGAGCGCTATTGCGAATTCATCGCCGAATTCTCAAGCCAGCCGTTGCTGGTGGCGGCCCGTCATCAGATTCACCGCGAAGAGCAGGTCAAACCGGTCTCGGCGGCCCTGCGCCAGTCGCAGCGCGCCACGCCGGCGGAGGCGGCGAAGAAATACACGGAGAATGACGGGCATGGACAGCCGCGCTTCCGCGATGGCCGGCCGGTGTTCTGGCGGGTGCGCGGGGAGGAGGCGCGCCAGGTGCTGGCTTCGCTGGATGTCTATCGCCAATCGCTGCGGCCCGAGAGCCTGCATTTGTTCAACCTGTTCCGGCCGATGGACGTCGGCTTCAAGATTGTCGGGACGGGCAGCGTGGGCATGCGCGACTACATCGTGCTGCTGGAAGGCAATGGCGAGGCCGATACGTTGTTCCTGCAGGTGAAACAGGAGATGCCCTCCGCCTGGGCGCCGTTTCTTCCCGGCGCGGTGTATCCGCAGGAAGGCCAGCGCGCCGCCGAAGGACAGCGCGCCATCCAGCCGGTCTCCGATCTCCTGCTGGGATGGACCTCGTTCGGCGGGCACGAGTTTCTGGTGCGGCAGTTGAACGATCACAAGGGTGGGATCGACATCGAGAAGCTGCGCGGAGCGGGGCTGGAAAGCCTCGCGGAGGTGGCCGGAGAGCTGATGGCGCGGGGGCACGCGCGCTCCGGCGACGCCTGCATGGTCCACGGCTACTGCGGCACCGGGACGAAGCTGGTGAGAGCGATCCGCGAGTTCTCGTGCGCTTACGCCGACCAGACCGAGGCCGACTACAAGGAATTCATGGCCGCGGTGAAGGCGGGCAAGGTGAAGGTGGCGGAAAGCGCGGGGTAGGGCGCTTCTTTACGGACTCTTCAGGGCTTCTCTATAACTTTTTCAGCTCGTTTCCGGTAATCTGCACGTAGCGGGTATCCCCGTCGATCCCGTTCTTATGCGCGATTCCGGCGAACCTGCCTTACCTCCCATCCCCCCGGCGAAGCTCGTCGAGCAAATTCGCCCGGCAATTCTGAGCGTGCTGGTGCTGACCGTGCTGACCGGCTGCGTCTTCCCCCTGCTGCTGGCCGCGATTGGCCGCCCGCTGTTCCCGCACCAGGCCGGCGGGAGCCTGGTCACGCGCGGCGGAACGGTCGTCGGTTCCGAACTCATCGCCCAGGAATTCTCGCGCCCGGAGTACTTTCAATCGCGGCCATCGGCGGCCGGCAGCGGCTACGATGGAACGGCGTCCGGCGGCACCAACCTTGGCCCCAACAATCCCCGGTTGAAGAGCGGCGCGGCGGACTTCGCGGGCATCCGGCAACTGGCCGGGGAGTATCGCCGGCGCAATGGCCTACCGCCCGACACTGCGGTTCCCATCGATGCCGTGACGCGTTCAGGGAGCGGGCTCGATCCCGATATCGGCCCGGAGAACGCGGCGCTGCAAATTCCGCGGGTGGCCCGCGCGCGGGGCCTGAGTGAAGAAGTCTTACGGCGCCTGGTGGCGAATCACACGCGAGAGTCGCAGCTCGGGTTTCTGGGCGATGCGCGGGTGCCGGTGCTGGAATTGAACCTCGCGCTCGACCGGGTGAAGCCGCGATGACATCCCTGCGCTGGAAAGAATACATCGTTTTCCTGCTGGTATTGATCGCGCTGGCCCGGCCCGTGGGCCTGTATCTGGCGCGCGTGTGCCAGCGCCGGCGGACGTTCCTCGACCCGGTATTGCGCCCGGTGGAATCGCTGTTGTATCGCTGGTTTGGCGTGCGCCCGCAACAGGAGATGACGGCCGGTGTCTACATCGTTTGCTTCTTGTGGTTCGGCGCGGGCTGCACAACGGTGCTGTTTCTGGTGCTGCTGTTGCAGCGATTGCTGCCGGGCGGCCCGGCGAACGCTTATCTCACCACGCCCATGACCGTGGATCTGGCGGCGAACACCGCCGTGAGTTTCACCACCACAACAACCTGGCAGGCCTACGCCGGAGAGCAAACGCTCCGCTATCTCGCGCAGGTGCTTGGGCTGGTGGCCCAGAACTTCCTGGCGGGCGCGGCCGGACTGGCCCTCGGATTCGCCTTTATCCGCGGCGTCGCCCGGGAACGTTCGGCCACCATCGGCAATTTCTGGGTGGACCTGGTCCGCTCCCTGCTCTGGGTGCTGCTGCCTTTAACGCTGATTGGCAGCCTCCTGCTGATGTGGCAGGGCGTCCCGCTGAACATGGCCCCCTATACGGTGGCGCACACTCTGGAGGGCCGCGCGCAGATCATCGCGCAGGGACCCGTGGCCACGCTGGAATTCATCAAGAATCTGGGCACCAACGGCGGCGGCTTCTTCAATGCCAACGGCGCGCACCCTTACGCGAATCCCACGCCGCTGACGAACTTTCTCGGCATGCTCGCCATCTGCGTGCTGCCTGCGTCGCTCATGATCACGTTCGGCCATATGGTTCGCCGGCCGCGCGCGGGCTGGGTGTTGCTGGCGGTCATGGTGGCGCTCTTCCTGACGGGCCTGGCGGTCTGCGACTGGGCCGAGACGGCGCCGCCGCCGCAGCTCGCCGGCCTGCACATCACCGGCCCCAACATGGAGGGGAAGGAAGTCAGATTCGGCCCCGGCGACTCGGTGCTGACGGCCGTGGTGACCTCGAACACGTCCACCGGTTCCTACAACTCCATGCACGATTCGTTTCAGCCGCTGGGCGTCATGGTGCCTCTGGTCTTCATGCTGTTGGGCGAAGTGGTTTTTGGAGGACTCGGCGCGGGCGTATACAGCATTGTCATCGTGGCGCTGGTGGGCGTGTTCCTCGGAGGGCTGATGGTGGGGCGCACGCCGGAATACCTCGGCAAGAAGATCGGCTCCGCCGAGACACGATGGATCGCCTTGTATGCTCTCCTGACGCCCATGGTGGTGCTGGCGCTGACCGGGATCGCCGTGGTCACAAAAGCCGGACTGGCCGGCCTCGCCACCAACTCGGGGGCGCGGGGTTTCACCGAAATCGTATTTGCTTACGCTTCCTGCATGGCCAATAATGGACAAACGATGGCCGGGCTGAATGTCAACAGCGTTTTCTATAACGTCACCACCACGCTGGCCATGCTCGCCGGGCGATACGGGCTGGGCGTGCTGGCGCTGGCGCTGGTGGGACGGTTGGCCGCCCAGCGCCGCCTGCCGACCACGGCCGGGACACTGCCGAGCGATACGCCCATGTTCGGCGCTCTGGTTTTCGGCACCGTCCTGCTGGTGGGAGCCCTCTGCTTCTTCCCCGCTCTTGCGCTTGGTCCCATCGTGGAGTACTTTCAGCACTGATGGCCAGAGGGGTCCTGCTTGCGTGCCTGGTTCTTCTGGTCGCGTCCGCGCGCGCGGCCGGAAGCGACGATCCCGCCGACTCCCCCATCAATACCGACCGTCCTGCCGTGACGGATTCGAGCGTGGTTGTCCCAGCCGGGAGCCTGCAGCTTGAGAACGGCTTCGCGGAAACCGTGAGTCAGGGGCAGCAAACGTCCGACGGCCCGGAGACGCTGCTGCGCTTCGGCGTGGCATCCAAAACCGAGCTGCGTCTCACCGCCCCGGACTACTTCGGCGGGCCGGGCATGGCCTCCGGCTTTGGCGACCTTGCCGTTGGCGTCAAGCAACAACTGGGCCCCGCGCCGGGCGGTTTCGATGTCTCGCTCGTCGTATCGCTGAGCCTGCCCACGGGCGCCGATGCCATTTCCAGTCACGGCTACGATCCGTTCGTGCAACTGCCCTGGTCGCGGGCGTTATCGTCGAACTGGACGGCCGCGGGGATGCTGTCGGTGTATTGGCCGACGGTCGACGGCCGCCGGAACGAGACCGGCGAGACCACCTTCCTGATCGACCGGCAATTGACGAAAACCTGGGATGCATTTGTCGAATATGCGGGCGATTTTCCGGAGCAGGGCGGGCCCAGGCACCTTGTGCATGTCGGCACGTCCTGGAAGCTGACGCCCCATCAGCAGCTCGATCTGCATGCCGGGTGGGGTCTGTCTTCGGCCGCGGTGGACCATTTTATCGGGGTCGGCTACTCCTTTGTGGTGGAGCAGGCCTTTGGCCGGCGCTGACTTCGCGATACTCTGGACTCGATGCCGGAACAACTAGTGTGTGCCATTGCCGGGATGGGGCCCGGTGTCAGCCTGGCCATCGCGCGGCGGTTCGGGAGCGAGGGCTTTCGCATCGCCATGCTCGCCCGGCGGGCGGAGCGGCTGGCTGAAATCCAGCGGGAGCTGAAAGCGGCGGGCGTCGAGGCCCATGGGTACGCTACCGATCTCGGCGCGGAAGCACCGGTGCGCAGCGCTTTTCAACGCATCGACGCGGAACTGGGAAGCCCCGCCGTGCTGGTATATAACGCCTCCTCCGGGCGCGCCGGACGCCCCACCTCTCTGAGCGAGCGCACGCTGGTGACCGATTTTCGCATCAACGCGGTGGCGCCATTGTGGTGCGTACAGGAAGTTCTGGACGGGATGATGGAAGCCGGGCTCGGGACCATCCTGCTCACCGGCGGCGGACTCGCGCTGGCCCCGCAGGCCGATCTCGCATCGCTGTCCATTGGAAAGGCGGCCATCCGCAGCCTCGCGTTCAGCCTGGCCGAGGAACTGGAACCATCCGGCATTCACGTGGCCACGGTGACCATCTGCGGATTCGTCCAGTAAGGATCGCACTTCTCCCCGGAGCGCATCGCCGCCGAGTTCTGGCATCTACACGCGCAGGCCCTGGGGCAATTCGAGACCGAAGTCGTGTACCGGTAACCGGCGAACATTGGGCGAATAAAATGTTTGACAGCGGGGACGGCAGAGGTGTATTCTGGTAGCGAATAAAAGGCGAATCAAGGAGAGCCGCCATGCCACTTCCCCCCAATCTCCGCTGCGGCCCCGCCGGCTGGGCTTATCCTGGCTGGAATGGCGTCGTGTATCCGCGCGGCGCCAACAGTCAATTCCGCCCGCTGGAGTTCCTGTCCCGCTTCTTCGACGTCTGCGAAGTGAACCGCACCTTCTACCAGCCCATCCGGCCCGAAGTGGCGCGGCTGTGGATGGCTCAGGTGGCCGCCAACCCGCGCTTCCTGTTCACGGTGAAGCTGGGCCGCCGCTTTACCCACGAGCGCGCGCTCGACCCCGTCGAGATCGACGCCTTCAAGGAAGGAATCCGCCCGCTGCACCGCGCCAGGAAACTCGGCTGCGTGCTGATGCAATTCCCGTGGACGTTTCGGTTTACCGAGGAGAATCGCGATTTCGTGATCCGCCTGCGCCGCTGGTTCCGCGAGTTCCCGCTGGTGGTGGAGATGCGCCACGCGAGCTGGATGCGGGAAGAGGCCGTCGGCACGCTCGTCGATAACCACCTCGGATTTTGCAATATCGATCAGGCCGCGTACACCAAGGCCATGCCGCCCACGTCGCTGCTGACGTCCGCAGTGGGCTACGTCCGTCTGCACGGGCGCAACGCGAACGACTGGGATCAGGAATTCGGCCGCGGAGACGAGGGTACGGCGGCGCGGAAGCCGGTGGCGCGCCACGACTATCTGTATTCGATTGAGGAGCTGGCGGCGTGGAAGCAGCGCATTGGCGAGATCGCTCGTCTGGCAACACACACTTTCGTGGTGGCGAACAACGACGCGGGCGGAAAGTCGGTGGTCAACGCTCTGCAGATGGGCGCGCTGCTGGGCGACGGTCGGCGCAACGCTCCGGCGGAGCTGATTCGGCGCTACCCGCAGGCGCTGGCGCAGTTCCAGGCCGACTACCCCGTGCAGCGCGATTTGTTCGCGGAGACCGACCGGGCGGTGGCGTAGCGTGCACGTTACGCCGCCGGCCGGAAGGTGAGCTGAAAACGCGTGCCTGGGCCGTGGCCGACCTCCAGCCTCGCATCCAGTTGCTGAGCCAGCGTGCGCACCAGGCGCAGGCCCAGGGATCTGGCGTTCACCCAGTCGAAGCCGGGGTCCAGGCCGATTCCATCGTCGGCCACGGTCAGGCTGGCCGTGCGATCCCGGCTTTCCCGCAGTTCCACGCAAATCTCTCCGTCGCGGCCTTCGGGAAAAGCATACTTCAGCGAGTTCGAGATAAGCTCGTTGACGATCAGCCCGCAGGGCACCGCGGTGTCCATGTTCAGGAACAGGCGGTCCAGATCCGTGCGCAGGTGGATGCGCTCCGCGGTGGCGCCGTAGGACCGAAACAGGTGGTCGGCGAGTTGTTTTATGTATTCCGGAAAATCGATCCAGGCCAGGTTGTCGGGCTGGTAGAGACTCTCATGCAGCAGCGCCATGGAGTGAATGCGGTCGCGGCTCTCGTGGAACTTCGTTCTGGTGGTCTCATCGGCCATGCCCCGCGCCTGCAGCGCCAGCAGGCTGGAGATGACTTGCAGGTTGTTCTTGACGCGGTGATGGATCTCCTTCAGCAGCGCCTCCTTCTCGTGCAGGGACGCCTTGATTAATTCCTCGGCCTGCGTGCGCCGCGTGACATCGCGCATGATCACGGTGAACATGGTCTGGCCTTCCACGTCCACCTTGGAAATAGATGCTTCCGCCGGGAACTCGCTTCCGTCCCTGCGGCGCCCGTGGATCACGCTCCGTTCGCCCATGCGGCGCGCCGTAACCTCCGATACCGCGAACTCGTGGATGTGCTGGCGATGGATCTCCGCCAGCTTGGGCGGCAGCAGGATCTCGAGCGGCTTTCCCTCCACCTCCGCAGCCGAATAACCGAACATTCTCTCGGCGCCCTGGTTGAACAGGACGATGTGCTGCCCGGTGTCGACGGAGATGATGGCATCGTCGGCGAGGTCGAGGATGCGGGCCAGCGGATCGGACCGGTCCAGAAGCATTTTCACCCTCCGCAGGTATACATGGTAGCGAAAAATCGCCGCGCCCTCCGGCCCCTGTTAACATGGTTGTTTTCCCGACGATGCTGCGATTCGAGACGGCCGGCGAGTCCCATGGAGAGTGTCTGGTTGCCACGCTGACGGGCCTGCCCGCCGGCGTGCCGGTGTCTTTGGAGGCGGTGAATCGCCAGTTGTGGCGCCGGCAGCAGGGCTACGGCCGCGGCGGGCGCATGAGAATCGAGACCGACACCGCCGAAATCGTGGCCGGCGTGCGCCATTCGAAAACCATCGGCTCGCCGGTGGCCATTATCGTCCGCAACCGCGACTGGATGAACTGGACCGAATCCCTTCCCGTGGAAGACAGCGACGGCGCCGGGGACAAGCGCAAGCGGGTGACGCGCCCCCGCCCGGGCCACGCGGACCTGGCCGGCGTTCTCAAATACAACTTCGACGACGCCCGCTATATTCTGGAGCGGGCCAGCGCGCGCGAGACCACGGCGCGGGTGGCCGTCGGCGCTGTGGCCAAGCTGTTCCTCGGGCAATTCGGCATCGAAGTGCTCAGCCACGTGATTCAGGTGGGCAGCGTGAGGCTCGAGCGCGCGGCGGGCTGGGACGAGATTGTGGAACTCAGCCGGCGTGAGGAGGTCCTGCTGAACTGCGTGGACGCGGAAGCGGAGCGGCGCATGAAGGCCGTGGTGGATGAGGCCTATCGCACTGGCGACACCGTGGGCGGGGTCTTCGAAGTGGTGGCGCACAATGTGCCGCCGGGGCTGGGATCGCACATTGCCTGGGATACGCGGCTGGACGGGCGCCTGGCGCAGGCCATCGTGTCCATGCAGGCGGTGAAGGGCGTGGAGATCGGGCTGGCGGAGGAGGGATCGGCGGCCTTCGGCTCCAAAGTCCAGGACACCATTCAGTACAATCGCGACGAGCGGCGGTTCACGCGCGGGGCCAACCGCGCGGGGGGTCTCGAGGGCGGCATCACCAACGGCCAGGACGTTCTGGTGCGCGGTTTCCTCAAGCCCATTTCAACGCTGCGGCGGCCGCTGGAATCCGTGGATCTGGCCACCCGGGAACCCGCGCTGGCCGCCTACGAGCGCAGCGACGTGGCCGTGGTTCCGGCGGCGGGCGTGATTGGCGAGGCCATGGTGGCGCTGGTGCTGGCGCAGGCGTTTCTCGAAAAATTCGGAGGAGATTCCCTGCTCGAAACCACGCGGAATTTCACCGGTTATATCGAGCAGGTGAAGAATTACTGATGGTTTATCCGATTGTCAAACTGGGCCATCCGGTGCTGGAGACCGAAGCCGAAACGGTAAAGGAATTCGACACGCCGGAGCTGCACAAGCTGATTGAGGACATGTTCGAATCCATGTACGCTGCCCGCGGGGTGGGACTGGCCGCGCCGCAGATTGGCATCGGCAAGCGCATCACCGTGATCGACACGGCGGTGGGGCAGGAGGAAGGGGAGAAGCTGGTTCTGATCAACCCGGAGATCGTGGCGCGGGAAGGCTTGCAAACCGGGGAAGAGGGCTGCCTCAGCCTTCCCGGATTTCGCGAACAGGTGTCGTGCCCGCAAAAGGTCACCGTGCGCGCCCAGAACGCGAAGGGCGAGTGGTTCGAAAAAACCGGCGAGGGGCTGCTGGCGCGGGCGTTTCTGCACGAGACCGATCACTTGCGCGGCAAGCTGTATATACACCGCGTGAGCGCGCTGAAGCGCGATCTGATTCGCCGCAAGGTGAAGAAGCTGCAGAAAGCGGGCGACTGGTAGCTCGCGCGATGCGCATCGTGTTCATGGGCACGCCGGAGTTCGCGGTTCCTACGCTGGTGCGCATTGCCGGGGCCGGGCACAAAGTCGCGCTGGTGGTGACGCAGCCCGATCGTCCCAAAGGCCGCGGAGGGAAGCTGGCCCCGCCCCCGGTGAAGGCCGCGGCGTTGCGCCTGGGGCTGGCCGTGCTGCAGCCCGAGCCGGTGCG
>CAYVPZ010000055.1:0-12586 GCA_964453955.1 uncultured Solibacteraceae bacterium
GCCGTGGTCGCCTTGACGTAGATGCCCTTGAGTGCGTCCGCGCTGATCTGCCACGCCGGCTGTGTTTCCAGCACCACGTGGTATTGATTCAACTGCGTGAAGATGGTGGAGACCTGCCGCTGTCCGAAGGCGTCGTAGAGGGTGTCGTCGATATTCTGCGGCGTGATGCCGAGCCGCGCGGCGGTATCGCGGTCGATATCCAGCATCAGGCCGAGGCCGCCGTTCTGCTGGTCGCTGGCCACGTCGCGCAGGTCCGGAATCTCCTTCATCTTGTCCAGCAGGCGCGGCACCCAGGTATTCAGTTCGTCGGCGTTGGGGCTTTCGATGGAATACTGGAACTGCGTGCGGCTGACCCGGTCCTCCACAGTCAGGTCCTGAATGGGCTGCATGTACAGCGTAATGCCGTCCACCTGGTCCAGCTTCGGTTGCAGGCGGCGGATGATGTCCGAGGCGCTGGCATCGCGTTCTTCCAGCGGCTTGAGGGTGATCTGAATGCGTCCGCTATTGGGGGTCAGGTTGGTGCCATCCACGCCGATGAACGAGGAGAGGGACTCCACCGCCGGGTCCCTGAGGATCACTTTCGCCAACTGCTGCTGCCGACGCCCCATGGCGGCGAACGAAATCGACTCCGGAGCTTCCGATATGCCCAGAATCTCGCCGGTGTCCTGCACCGGGAAGAAGCCCTTGGGAACAATGATGTAGAGATAAATGGTGGCCACCAGCGTCGCGGCGGCGATGAGCATGGTTTCGGTCTGGTGGTTCAGGACAAAGCGGAGCGAGCGTCCGTACCAGCGAATCACGCTTTCGAACATCCGTTCGGAGGCCCGGTAGATGACCCCCTGTTCGCTATCCGGCTTGTGCCGGAGGATTTTCGCCGACATCATCGGCGTGAGCGTCAGCGAGACGATGGCGGAGACGATGATGGTCACCGCGAGCGTCACCGCGAACTCGCGGAACAGCCGCCCCACGATGTCGCCCATGAACAATAGCGGGATGAGCACCGCGATCAGCGAGACGGTCAGCGAAACGATGGTGAATCCGATTTCGCCCGCGCCCTTCAACGCGGCCTCCAGCGGCCGTTCGCCCTTCTCGATGTATCGCGAGATGTTCTCGATCATCACGATGGCGTCGTCCACCACGAAACCGGTGGAAATGGTGAGCGCCATCAGCGACAGGTTGTCCAGGCTGTACCCGAGCAGGTACATGACGGCGAAAGTGCCCACAATGGACAGCGGCACGGCGATGCTGGGGATGATGGTGGCGGAGGGGCTGCGCAGGAACAGGAAGATGACCATCACCACCAGCGCGACGGTCATCATCAGCTCGTATTCGACGTCGCGCACCGAGGCCCGGATGGTGGTGGTGCGGTTGGCGATGATGCGCACGTCCACCGAGGACGGCAGGGAAGCGCGCAGCACCGGCAGCACCTTGCTGATGCGGTCCACCACGCCGATGATGTTGGTGCCGGGCTGGCGCTGGATATTGAGCAGGATCGCGGGCGTGGTGTTCACCCAGGCGGCCTGCTTCACGTTCTCGGCGCTGTCCACTACCATGGCCACGTCGGAGAGGCGCACCGCGTTGCCGTTGTGGTAAGCCACGATGATGGGCATGTAATCGGCGCTGGAGAGAAGCTGATCGTTGGCGGCAATGGTCCACGACTGGCGGGGGCCGTCGAAATTTCCCTTGGCCTGGTCCACGTTGGCGTTGCCCAGCGCCGTGCGCAGATCCTCCAGGCTCATCCCGTAGGAGGCCAGCGCCGTCGGATTCGCCTGCACGCGCACGGCGGGCCGTTGTCCGCCGCTGATGCTGACCAGCCCGACGCCTGGAAGCTGCGAGATCTTCTGCGCCAGGCGGGTGTCGGCCAGTTCCTCCACCTTAGGGAGGGGCAGAGTGGTGGAAGTGAGCGACAGGGTCAGGATGGGCGCGTCGGCGGGGTTGGTCTTGCTGTAGATGGGCGGGGTGGGCAGATCCCGCGGCAGATAGCTGCCGGCCGCATTGATGGCCGCCTGCACCTCCTGCTCGGCCACGTCGATGTTCAGGTCCAGCGTGAATTGCAGGGTGATCAGCGAGCTGCCGAAGGAGCTCGTGGAGGTCATCTGGTTCAGGCCGGGCACCTGGCCGAACTGCTTCTCGAGCGGCGCCGTCACCGACGAGGCCATCACGTCCGGGCTGGCGCCGGGATAAAACGTCTGTACCTGGATGGTCGGGTAATCCACCTGCGGTAGGGCCGAAACGGGCAGTTGGCGGTACGCGACGATGCCCACCAGGACGATGGCGGCCATCAGCAGGCTGGTGGCCACCGGCCGCAGAATGAAGATTCGCGACGGGCTCACGCCGCCGGGCTCCCACCCTGCGCGCCCGCACCCTGGCCGGCCTGACGTCCGCCTCCGCCGTTCCGTTGTGGCGCGCCGCCTTCGTTGCGCATCCGCACCTTGCTGCCGGGCTGCAGCTTGTCCGCGCCGTCGATCACCACCGCTTCATTCACCTTGAGGCCGCTGCTGATGGCGGTCTCGTCCCCCTCGGTGATGCCCGGCTTGACCAGCCGGACGTCCACCGTATTATCCGGTTTCACCACGTAAACGTATTTCCCCGGGGATCCGCTCTGTACGGCCTCCGCGGGCACAATCACCTGGTTGTGTTCGGTGTCCACCAGCAGGCGGACATTCACAAACTGATTCGGGAACAAATTGAAATTGCGATTCTCGAACACCGCCTTCAGCCGGGCCTGGCCGGTGGTGGGGTCGATCTGGTTGTCCACGGTGAGGAGCTTGCCGGTGTCGAGCTTCTCCGAGCTGTCGCGGTTCAGAGCCTGCACCGGCAGCGTCGCCCCGGCCCGCAGTTTGCGCAGAACCGGGGGAAGGTTGTCCTCGGGAATGGTGAAGAGCACCGCGATGGGCTGCACCTGGGTGATCACCAGCATCCCGTTGGTGTCCGCGGCATGCACGATGTTGCCGGGGTCCACCAGCCGCAGTCCGATCACGCCGGTGATGGGGGCGGTGACGCGGCAGTATATGAGCTGCAGCTTGGCATTGTCGATGTTGGCCTGATCGGTCTTGATCTGGCCCTCATACTGGGCCACCGTGGCCACCTGCGTATCCAGTTGCTGGCTGGGAATGGCATCCTGGGCCAGCAGCGTTTTATAGCGCGCCAGATCGAGTTGCGCGTCCTTGAGCAACGCCTGGTCATGAGCCATCTGCCCTTCCGCCTGCTCGAGCTGAACCTGGTAGGGCCGCGGATCGAGTTGCGCCAGCAGATCGCCCTCCTTGACCGCCTGCCCTTCCTGGAAGGCCACGTTCATGAGCTGGCCGTCCACGCGGGTGTGTACGGTGACCGTGTAGAAGGCGGTCACGTTACCGAGGCCGTTGAGGTACACCGGGATATCTCCCTGGTGCGACATAGCCACGGCTACCGGCACCGGCCCGAAGGCCCCGCCGCGTCCTCCGCCTTTCTTGCCGCTGGGTGCGTCGGCGTGAGTGGTCAGCCGGGTTCGTGAAAGCCAGAATGCGGCGGCGACTACCAGCAGGAGTGCGAGAGCCCAAAGCCACCCGTGCCGGCGGCGCGGGGGCGGCGCGGAAGATTCCTTATCGAATGCCATTGGTTTCTGTTGGATAGGGTCCGGGAGGGTATAGCCGCTCCCTTTGGATCTATTCATAAGGACGTGCATCTCGGGGCCGAGTGTTACCAGGATCTTACACTCCGTTACTCCAGCCGGTCGGTATTACGTTTGTATGACGGTCTGTCCCTGAACAAATCTTATCAGAATTGTTTGTTCTTTATTCTTTCCTACACCGCACTGTAACGGGAGCGCGCTTTGATGGCGGTATGAGGTGCGACCTCCACGTTCACACGCGGCATTCCGGCATGTGCACCATCCCGGTGTTCAAGCGGTACTGCCGCGAGAGTTACACCGAACCACTGGCCCTGTACGAGACCCTCAAGTGCAGGGGCATGCAGATTGTCACCGTAACCGACCACGATTCGGTGGGGGCTGCCGAGGCGTTGCGGCGCTTCCCCGATTTCTTCGTCAGCGAGGAAGTAACCTGTATCCTGCCGGGCGGGAACGAGGCGCATATCGCCGTGTACGACATCACCGAGCGGCAGCACGTGGAGATTCAGGCGAGGCGCAACGACGTTCCCCGCCTGCTGGCCTGGCTGAGGGAGCAGGATCTGCTGTTCGGCGTCAACCACGCGTTCTCGGCGCTGACCGGACGGCGCCACGCCGCGGATTTCGCGTTGTTTGAAGCCGAATTCCCGCTTCTGGAGACGCGCAACGGGGCCATTCCCGCGCGGTCCAACCGGACGGCGGAGCGCATGGCCGAGCGTTGGGGCAAGATCGCCACCAGCGGCAGCGATTCGCATACCATAGGCCCGCTCGGGCGGACGTGGACCGAGGTTCCCGGCGCGCGTAACGTTCGGGAATTCCTCAACGGGCTGCGGGCGGGCCGGGCCATCGTGGCGGGCGTGCATGGAACGCCGTGGGCGCTGACCCGCACGGCGCTCGAAATAGGCGGCTACTTCGTCCGCGAACTGGGCTGGCCGGCCCTTCTGTTTCCGCTGTTCGCGGTGGTGCCGTTTTCCACGGCGGGTGCCCACCTGTGCGACATTCTGTTCGCTTCCCAGTGGGGCCGGAGGCTGGAACGAGCCGCGTCGGCGCCCTCCGGGCAGCAGGTATCCGTGCCGGCCTGAGCGGCACGCGGATTACACTAATAAAAATGAATGCGTAGCTCGGTCTTTGGCGCGCTGGCGTGGAGCATCTTCGGAATCGTCGCGCTTGCCGTGGCGTTATCCACCGTGCTGGTGGCGGCCAGTTCCTGGTCTGCCACCGCGTTCCTTGAGAATTGGCGCGTCTGGCTCACCGCGGGCGCGGCGCTGCTGTGCGGCCTCATCGCGGTACGCATCATTGCCGGTACCCTCGCGCAGCGCATCCACGGCCTGAAGCAGTACTCCGACCGCATTCTCGACGATCCTCCGGCGGATTCCCAATTGTTCCGCGCCGACGACGAGCTGGGCGTCCTTGGCCGCTCCATGTCGCGAGTGCCGCCGCGCGTGCGCGAGCTGGTGCAGCGGGTGAGTCTGGAGGCGCAGCGCCGCGAGGCCATCCTCGCGGGCATGGTGGAGGCTCTTCTGGCCGTGGACGAGGACCTGAAGGTGGTGCTTTGCAACGATGCCTTCGCGCGTGTGGCGGGAGTGCCCTCGGGTATCGGACCGGGCACGCCGCTGGTGCGCATCGTGCGCGATCCCGCCCTGGTGGACCTGTTGCGCCACGTCCTCGCCACCGGCAGCCCGGCCCGGCGGCGCCTGCAACTGGGCTCTTCCGAAGGGCCGTGGTTTGAGGTGAACGTGGCCCCCCTGGCCATGCCCGCGGGCCGTGGCGCCATCGCGCTATTGCACGATATCAGCGAACTGGAGCGGCTGGAACGAATCCGCAAGGATTTCGTGGCCAACGTCTCCCACGAGTTGCGCACCCCGCTGACGGCCATCCGCGGCTATGCCGAAACGCTGCTGGACGGCGCGCTGGACGATGCCGGAAACCGCCGCCGCTTTGTGGAGGTCATTGAAACTCACGCCATCCGCTTGAACAACATTGCGGCGGACCTTCTGGCCCTGTCGGAGCTGGACAACGGGGCCATGGCGGAGCCGCCGCGCCCGGTGCTGGTGCAGGCCGCCGTGGAATCGGCCATGCGCACCGTGGAGCCGGCGGCCGCCGAACGCCGCGTGCGTCTGGTGAGCGGCGTTTTCGGCGATCTGGAGATCCTCGGTCACCGCATGCGTCTCGAACAGGCGCTGGTGAACCTCATCGACAACGCCGTGAAGTTCAACCGCCCCGGCGGCGAGGTCCGCGTCGAGGCCGAGCGTGCCGATAATGGGTGCGCGCGCATAGTTGTTTCCGACACTGGCATCGGCATTCCTTCTTCCGACCTGCCGCGCGTCTTCGAGCGTTTCTACCGCGTGGACCGCGCCCGCTCGCGCGAGATGGGCGGCACCGGGCTGGGCCTCTCCATCGTCAGGCACGCGGTTGAGCAGATGAAGGGGACGGTGGCGGTGGAGAGCGAACTGGGACAGGGCTCGCGCTTCATTCTGGTGCTGCCGGCGCACATCGCGCCACTGTAACCAGTTTGTCATTGTATATTCACATTCTGCTAATCCGGGGCCGGTATCCTCAAGGTCGCTCCAGAGTTCAGGAAACTTCATTCGACTAGGATTCGGGGGAAGACCGTACGGTCGAATGACCAGTTGCCACAGGCGCTTTTCAGCGGGTTAGATAAGGAGAAATCATGCGATCCACGATCCTGATTGCAATCATATTGGCAGCGGCTTTTCCGGCCGCTTATGCGGCGGAGACGATCAACGCAGCCGGCGCCACATTTCCGGCGCCCATTTATCAGAAGTGGTTCCAGGAATACCATGCCGCGCACGGCGACGTGCAGGTGAACTACCAGTCGATCGGGTCGGGCGGGGGCATTCGACAGTTGACGTCAGGCACCGTGGATTTCGGCGCCTCGGACATGCCCATGACGGACGATCAGATTTCCAAGATCACCAACTTCAAGGTTCTCCACTTCCCCACGGTGCTCGGCGGCGTGGTGCTTGTCTATAACGTCGACGGCGTGAGCGCCGAGCTGAAATTCTCGCCGGAGACGCTGGCGGGTATCTTCCTGGGCCGGATCACGAAGTGGAATGACGCCGCGCTGAAGAAGGACAACCCCGGGGTCAACCTGCCCGGCGCGGACATCACCGTGATCCATCGCTCCGAGGGCAGCGGCACCACGTTTGTTTTTACCGACTACCTCTCCAAGGTGAGCGCGGATTGGAAGAGCAAGGTGGGTGTGAATGCAGCCGTCAACTGGCCCGTGGGTCTGGGCGGCAAAGGCAGTGAGGGCGTGTCCGGCCAGGTGAAGCAGTTGCCCAATTCCATCGGCTACGTGGAGCTGATTTATGCCGTCCAGAACAACATGCGTTACGGCGTCGTAAAGAACCAGACCGGCGTTTTCGTGAAGGCCACTTTCGACTCGGTGACCGCCGCTGCCGCCGGCGCCGCGAAGGAAATGCCGGCGGACTTTCGGGTTTCCATCACCAACGCCCCCGGCAAGACCGCCTACCCGATCTCCACGTTTACCTGGCTGCTGATCCCGGACAAGTTCGCCGATGCCACCAAACGCGAGGCCATCAAGGGGTTTCTGAAGTGGATGCTGACGGACGGCCAGAAGGACGCGGCGGGGTTGAGCTATGCTCCGCTACCCGCTTCGATCGTGGCGAAGGAACAGAAACAGATCGCCCTGATTAAGTAAACTGGCAGTATTCCAAATGGCCACAGCCACTCAGTCCGTGCCTGGAAGGGCACGGACTTTCCTTCGAAATATCCGTGCCGGCGACGAGATCGCCTACCTGATCACTTTTGTGTTCGCGGCCTCGGTGATGCTGGTAACGGCCGTTCTGGTTTTTGAGTTGTGGGTCAAGTCGGGCGCGGCGATCCATAAGTTCGGGTTCAGCTTTTTGCGGACCAGCACCTGGGACCCGGTGAACGATGAGTTCGGCGCTCTCCCGTTTGTTTACGGAACGATTATCACGTCCGTTCTGGGGCTTCTCATGTCCGTTCCACTGGGAGTTGGCGCGGCTATCTTTCTTTCCGAACTCGCCCCTCCGAAAATGTCGAACACGCTCACGTTTCTTGTGGAGCTGCTGGCCGCGGTGCCGAGCGTCATCTTCGGTCTGCTGGCCATCTTCGCCCTCGTACCCCTGATGCGGCATTATATCCAGCCCGCGCTCATCGCCAGTTTTGGATGGTCGCCCTTCTTCAAGGGTCCGCCTTACGGTTTGGGTGTCCTCACCGCCAGCATGGTGCTGGCCATCATGATGTTCCCGTATATCATCTCGATTTCGCGCGAGGCCCTGATACAGGTTCCGCGGGAGCAGCGGGAGGCCGCGCTCGCACTGGGCGCCACCCGCTGGGAGGCGACCTGGGACGCCGTGGTTCCGTTCGCGCGCCTGGGCATTGTGGGCTCGATTTTTCTCAGCCTGGCGCGCGCGCTGGGAGAGACCATGGCGGTGACCATGGTGATCGGCAACGATCCCAAAATCAACGCCTCCATTCTGGCCCCGGGATCCACCATCGCCGCGGTGATCGCCAACGAGTTCACCGAAGCCACCAGCGACATCCACCTGGCGGCGCTGGTGGAGCTGGGTCTGGTGCTCTTCCTGATCACCATCATCCTGAACGGCCTTGGACAACTGTTGCTGCTGCTGACCACCCGGCAGGGCACGGCGAGGTGACCATGCTGAGGATCTGGCGCAAGACCGTGAACGGCGTGATGTTGACCCTTACCGGGCTGTGTGCCTTCGTCACCGCGTCGGCCTTGTTTCTGATCCTCGGCTACCTGCTGTGGAACGGCGGCAAATCCCTGAACTGGGATTTCTTCACCAAACTTCCGCTGTCACCTGGTGAACTGGGTGGCGGCATGGCCAACGCGATTATCGGCAGCGCCAAAATCGTGGCCCTGGCGGCGCTGATTGGCGTGCCCGTCGGGTTCATGTCCGGCGTCTATATAGCGGAGTTCAGCGGCAAGGCCATGGCCAATGTGATTCGTTACACGGCGGACCTTCTGAATGGCGTTCCATCCATTGTGATCGGAATCTTCGCGTGGACCGTGCTGGTGGTTCCCATGCACCATTTCTCGGCCTGGGCTGGCGGCTTTGCCCTGAGCCTGATGGTGATTCCAGTCACCCTGCGCGCCACCGAACAATTCCTCGGCCAGGTGCCGCTGGCCCTTCGCGAGGGGGCGCTGGCCCTGGGAGCGAGCAAGTGGAAAGCCGTCGCCACCGTGGTGATCCCCGCCGCGCGCACGGGCATCTTAACGGGTATCATATTGGGTGTGGCGAGAGTGTCTGGAGAAACCGCTCCGCTGCTGTTCACGGCGCTGAATAATCAGTACTGGAGCAAGGGATTTGGCGAATCCACGGCGTCTCTCCCGGTGATGATTTACACGCATGCGATCTCGCCCTACGAGGACTGGCACCGCCAGGCCTGGGCCGCCGGCCTTGTGTTGCTGGGCCTGGTCCTGGTGGCCAACATCGCCGCCCGGATGGTGCTTGCGAAAGGAGCCGCCAGTCAGCGCGGATAGACATGATTATGAGCGCAACTCCACAACCCGGCATCACCGGCGCAAGAAGCGAAGAGACCGTGGAACCCTCCGCGCCCTCCGGCCCAACCGCGAGAACCGGCCCGAAGCTGCAGGCCGCGAAGGTGGATTTCTTTTACGGGAAGTTCCAGGCGCTGCACGACATCTCCATCGATTTTCCGGAGAAGCAGATCACCGCGCTGATTGGACCTTCCGGCTGCGGAAAATCCACGTTTCTGCGCACGCTCAACCGCATCAACGACACCATCCGCGGCGCGCGCGTGACCGGCGAGGTGGTGCTGGACGGGAACAGCATCATGCAGGTGGATGTGACCGAATTGCGCCGCCGGGTGGGCATGGTTTTCCAGCGCCCCAACCCGTTCCCCAAGTCGATCTTCGACAACATCGCCTACGGCGTGCGCATCAACGGCCTCGCGCGCCGCGGCGAGATCCACGATGTGGTGGAGAAGAGCCTGCGCCGCGCGGCGCTGTGGGAAGAGGTGAAGGACAAGTTGAACAAGTCGGCCTACGCGCTCTCCGGCGGGCAGCAGCAGCGCCTGTGCATCGCCCGCGCGCTCGCCGTCAACCCCGAGGTTCTGCTCCTCGATGAGCCGTGCTCCGCTCTCGACCCCATTGCAACCAGTAAGATTGAGGAGCTGCTGTTGAGCATCCGGGATACGTGCACCCTGATCATCGTGACGCACAACATGCAGCAGGCCGCCCGCGTTGCCGACCTGACCGGGTTTTTCCTGATGGGCAAACTGGTGGAATTCAACAAGACGGATATCATCTTCAAAAACCCGGCTAAGCGAGAGACGGAAGATTACATTACCGGCCGGTTCGGCTGATCCGGGACGGCAAGCGAGGGAGAATCGTTTTGCGCCATTTCTCACTGGAACTGGAAGACCTGCATCAGCGCCTGCTGCAGATGGGCGGGTTGGTGGAATCGGTAATTCGGAAGGCCGTTCGCGCGCTCGTCGACCGCGACAAGAATGTCGCCGACCAGGTATTTCAGGACGAAGAACGAATCAACCAGATGGAGGTGGAGATCGACGACATCGGCACCCGTCTGCTGGCTCTGCATCAGCCGGTGGCGCGCGATCTCCGCTTCCTCACCGCGGCCCTGAAGATCAATACCGATCTGGAGCGCATGGGGGACCTTGCGGTGAACATCACCGAGCGCGCCTTGTCGCTGATTTCCATGCCCCCGGTGAAGCCGCTCATTGACATCCCAAAGATGGCCGGCCTGGTGGAGCAGATGCTGCTGCGCAGTCTGGGCGCCTTCGTCAGCGGCGATGCCGAGATGGCCAAGATCGTGCTGCTCTCCGACGACGAAGTGGACCGCCTGCGCGACACCATCTACCGCGAACTGGTGAGCTTCATGCAAAACGAGCCGGCGACGGTGCAGGCCGCCGTGGATCTGATGTTCGTGGCGCGCGATCTGGAACGGATTGCCGATCACGCCACCAACATCGCCGAGGACGTGGTCTATCTGGTGCAGGGCATCGACGTGCGCCACCGCGCCGTCGAAGCGATGAAGTAGGGCTGCAGGCTCCCGGGCAGAACATCCGGAGGCAGGCCGAAGGCCTGCTCCACATCGCGGCAACCCGCAAACCCCGACAGGATGAAATCCTGCCCCACGCAGTAGAGTATAAGCAGGGGGCAGGCGGTTGGCATTTCAATTCAAGCGCGGTGAGCCAGTGCCTCGCGCCATTCGGCGGATCGCCGCCGAGCAACTCGGGTTTGCCGCGAATCAGTTGCGCAATGCCGCGCCCCCGGCCCGCGACGAAGCCGTGCACGAGGCGCGCAAGAGCATCAAGAAGGTTCGCGCCATCCTGCGGTTGATGTCCGGCGAACTGGGGCCGGTGGCCGGGGCCGGGAACACGCTGCTCCGTGATCTCGCCCGGAAGCTTTCGCCGCTGCGTGACGCGGCCGTGCTTGTGGAAACCCTCGACAGCCTGAAGGACGACGTCGATGCGCGCGCGCTGGCGCAGGTGCGGTCGCGACTGGCGAGAGACCGGAGGCGGGCCGCCCACGCGCAATTGCCGGCCACTGTCGCGTTTGCGCTCGAACGGGCCTCGGAAAGGGTTCGCGCCTGGCCTCTTCGCACCGCCGGCTTTGCCGCGCTCGCGCCCGGTCTCGAGCGAGCGTTCCATCGTGGCCGCAACGCCCTCGATCGCGCACGCAGGGACCCCACGGCGGTGACTTTTCACGAATGGCGCAAACGGGTGAAGGATCACTGGTATCACATCCGGCTCCTCGAGGAAATGTGGACGGAAGCCACCCGGTCCTACGAGAGAAGTTTGAAGGAGCTGGAAACTTATCTGGGTGACGATCACAATCTCGCCGTCCTGCGGAATTGTGTCGCGGCGCTCGGAAACGCGCCGGAACTGGCGGGCCTGCTGGCGGCGGTTGACAACCGCGAGAAGCAACTTCGCGATCGTGCGCTCGATCTCGGAGAGCGTCTCTACGCGCAGAAGCCCCGCGAGTTCGTCCGGCACGCGGAGGAATTATGGGATGTCTGGCAGGGGCAACGGACCGCGAAGAGGGCGCGGGCGTCCGCGGCGTAAGGGTGTCTCTGATTGTGCCCGTGATCGCCGCGGTTCTGGCGGTTGCGGCGCCGCTTGATGGCGCCTCCTCGGTCGGGATCACGGTGCTGAATCAGACCAATACCACAGTTGGCCAGAACGGCCGACTGAACGTGTTCATGTCCACATCGTTCCAGCCGGCCGACTGGGACTACACCTTCTTCCAGAGCTTTCCCGCCAACGCCGGGGTGTTGTGGCAACTGGCGCCGCAGCACATCAACCTGCAGTCCATCGCCGGGGGCAATCCGCAAACCGGTCCGGATTCCTGGAACTTCACCGAGAATAACGCGGTGAACCAGACCGTGCTGAGCGTGGCCGACCACAGCCCGCTCTACGAGATCGTGCCGCCGCCGTTCCTCACCGCCAGCGACGGCAGCGTGGCGGAGGCGAATTTTCCCGTGTTTGCCGACTATTCGGCGAATCTGGCGCGCTATTTCAACACCGGGGGCTTCACGGCCGGGGGCGCGCAATTCCAGGCGCCAACGCCGTATCACGTCACCTGGTGGGGCATCTACAACGAGCCGAACGGCAACGGCATGACGCCGCAGGCGTACACCGACCTCTATAACCTCACGGTGCCGGCCATGCATGCGGTGGATCCCAGCGTGAAATTCGTGGCGGTGGAGCTGTCCGACTACACCGGCCAGGCGGCCTACTATATGCCGACGTTCGTCGCGAACGTCAACGCGCAGGTGGATGTAGTGGCGACGCATTTCTACGGAACCTGCAATCAGAGCACGCTCGACTGGGAGGTGTTTGACGCCGTCGGCACGTTCACCAGCGAGATCTCCGTCATCCGTTCGGCCCTGCAGCAGAACGCGGCGCTGGCCAGTGTGCCCATCTGGGTGACCGAAAACAACGTGAACGCGGACTACAGCAACA
>CAYVPZ010000056.1:0-12581 GCA_964453955.1 uncultured Solibacteraceae bacterium
GATGCCCAGCGCGGAGAGCATTCGCCGCTACAGCGCGGCGGGGGTGCCTCGGAACCCCGGCGACGTCGGCTCCCGTGGCGCAATGCTGACCGCCGAGAAGCTGCTTCCGCTGGTGCAGAGCGGCGAGGTGAAGGAAGCGGTGATCGACGACAAGGTGCGGCGTCTGCTCCGCGTCATGTTCGCCAACGGCTTGTTCGAGAATCCGAAGCCGGGCGGCGGCCAGGTGGACGCGCCCGCGCAACGTGCCGTGGCGCGCAAAGCGGCCGACGAAGCCATCGTGCTGTTGAAGAACGCGGGCGAAGTGCTCCCGCTGCTCCCGGACAAGGTTCATTCCATCGCGGTGGTGGGTCCGAACGCGGCGGTCGCGCGCACCGGCGGTGGTGGCAGCTCATCGGTGAAGACGAATTACGCCATCAGCCCGTTGGACGCCATCCGCGAGCGCGCGGGCTCCTCCATTCAGGTGTCTTATGCGCAATCGCTGCCTGAGGCGGCCGAGCTCGCATCAAAAGCGGACGTGGCGCTGGTATTCGCGGGCGATTCGGCCGACGTGGAGCGCGAAGGCCGGGACCGCGAGTCGATGGATCTCCCCGCCGGCCAGGACGGGCTGATCGAGGCGGTGGCAAAGGCGAACCCGCACACCGTGGTGGTGTTGAACGCAGGGGCGCCGGTATCCATGCCCTGGATCGAACGCGTGCCGGCCGCGTTGAACGCGTGGTTCCCGGGCGAGGAAGGCGGGCACGCCATCGCCGCCGTTTTGTTCGGCGACGTGAATCCTTCCGGTAAACTGCCCGAGACATTTCCCCGGAAACTGGAAGACTCCCCGGCGTGGGGGAACTACCCGGGCAAGGACGGGGTGGTGGAGTACGCCGAGGGCATCTATGTCGGATACCGCCATTTCGATAAAAAGAACATCGAGCCGCTGTTCTGTTTCGGCCACGGCCTTTCGTATACGAAATTTGAATACAGCGGTCTGAAGGTGTCGGGAGCCGAGGTAACCCTGCAGGTGCGCAACACCGGATCGCGCGACGGCGCGGAGGTGGTGCAACTGTATGTGCACCCCGTGAGGCCCGGCGACGATCGGCCGGTGAAGGAGCTGAAGGCGTTTCGCAGAGTGGAACTGAAACGCGGAGAGGCGTCGGCGGTTTCCTTCGAGCTCGATCCCGCTGCGTTTTCCCGGTTCGATCCGTCCAGGAAAGCCTGGGTGATCGATCCTGGCGATTACGAAGTACTGGTGGGAGCGTCGTCGCGTGACATCCGGCTGCAGGGAACTCTGAAGCGCTAGCGGGCCACCGCGCTGCGGCTCTCCACCGACTGCACAATGGAATTCAGAACGGCCAGGCCGTCGGTGGAGCGCATCAGCGGATCGGCCGCGCGCTCCGGGTGCGGCATCATGCCCAGCACATTGCGCTCGCGGCTGAGAATACCGGCGATATCGCGCAGGGACCCGTTCGGATTCTCGACATAGCGAAACGCGACGCGGTCCTCGCGCTCCAGTTCGTCCAGCGTGCGCTCGTCGGCAAGGTAACAGCCCTGGCCATGGGCGATGGGGACCCGGAGAATGCTGCCTCTTACGGCCGCGCAGAGCAGGGGCGAGTCAACCGTCTCCACCCTCAGCGCAACCTCCCGGCAAATGAATCGCAGTCCGCGGTTTTTCACCAGCGCGCCGGGCAGCAGCCCGGATTCGGTAAGAATCTGAAAGCCGTTGCAGATGCCCAGCACCAGTCCGCCCTCGCGCGCGAATGCTTTCACCGCCTGCATCACCGGCGAGAACTTCGCGATGGCGCCGCAACGCAGGTAGTCGCCGTACGAAAATCCGCCCGGCAGAATCACCGCGTCCACGTCGCCCAGACTGGCCGCGTCATGCCAGATCAGCTCCGTCTTCTGTGCCAGGTTGGCTGCCGCGGCGTACCAGGCGTCGTGATCGCCATTGCTGCCCGGGAAAACGACAACGCCAATCTTCATGGAAGGTCAGGCGGCCGGAGCGGCTTTCTTGCGCGTGGCGCGCTTCTTCTCCGCCGGGGGTTGCCGGTCGCTTTTCTTCAGCGCGGGCAGAGCGATGGAAAGCACGAACTTCTTCTCGCCATGATCGTCGAACTTGATGCTGATATGTTCGTCGTTGCAGGCGGTGACGGATCCAAGACCGAATTTGCCGTGCTCGATTTGGGCGCCCTGCGCGAAAGCGGGTTTGTTGGCCATAGAGGTTTACTGAACTGCCTTTTGTTCTATGGTACCATGTAGGGTCGCCTGGGGCGGACCTTGCGCGCCAGCGCCTGCCGCGCCGTTTCAGGGGGCGAAGCTGAAGGTCAGACGGACCACTACTTTCATCGGTTTGCCATCGTCGGTGAAGGGTTTGAAGGTCCAGTTCCTGGCGGCCATCTGGGCCGCGTTAGTCAGCACAGCGTTGCCCTTCACCACCTCGGTCTTCTCCACATTCCCCTGTTCGTCCACCGTGGCATCCACTTCGACGTCTCCGGCGATGCGAAGCTGCCGGGCGGTGGGTGGATACATCGGTCGCGGTTTGTTGATTGCCTGCTTCTCCGCCTGCATCGTGTTGATGCGCACGGGGCCGGCGGCCCAAACCAGGGCCGTGCATAGTCCCAGAGCCACGAGCGCCTTCGACAATGTCATGTCTCAACCCTCCGAGGGTTCTCATCGGCAAGGGGCGAGATTGTATGAGGGAGAAGTGGTAGGGACGGGCAGATTCGAACTGCCGACCTGTCGCTTAGGAGGCGACCGCTCTATCCATCTGAGCTACGTCCCCGCTCAGGCCCAGCGTAGCAGACCCTTGCGGCCGATGTCCCGGCGGTAGTGCATCCCCTCGAACCGCACCTTCGCCACCTCGTCGTAGGTGTTGCGGATAGCCGTCTCCAGATCCGGGCCCGAGCCGGTCACGCCCAGCACCCGCCCGCCGGCGGTTTTCAGCCCATAGAGGTCGAGCTCCGTGCCCGCCTGGAAAATCAGACCGTGGTTCACCTGCTGGCAGCCGGAAATGTGATCGCCGCGGCGCGGCGAACCCGGGTACCCGGCGGCGGCCAGCACCACGCACACTGAGGGCTCCGGCTTCCATTCGAACGCGGTTTCGGGCAGCTTCCCGAGGGCCGCTCCCTGCAACGCGCCAATGAAATCGCCACGCAGCCGGTGCATGAGCGGCTGTGTCTCGGGGTCGCCCAGGCGGGCGTTGAACTCGAGCACACGGGGCCCGTCGGCAGTCATCATGAGCCCGGCGTACAGGAAGCCGGTAAACGGCGCGCCCTCGCCGCGCATGGCTTCAATCGTGGGATAAATTACGGTCTTGAGAATGGCTTCGTTTTGTTCGGGCGTGAGGATCCGGCCATCGGAGTAGGCCCCCATCCCCCCGGTGTTCGGTCCCTGATCGCCGTCGAGGAGCGCCTTATGGTCCTGGGTGGCCTCCAGCGCGACCACGCGATTCCCGTCGCTGAGAACGATGAAGCTCACCTCTTCGCCCTGCAGGAACTCTTCGATCACCAGAGGGTGCCCGCCCGCCATGAGCTGCGCGATGCCGTGCTCGGCCTCCTCGCGGTTATGCGCGACGACGACGCCCTTGCCCGCGGCGAGCCCGTCGGCCTTGAGCACCACTGGGTAGCCGAAGTTGTGCAACTCCTCCAGAGCCTGGCCGGGCGAGGCGGCGGCGGCGAAGCGAGCCGTGGGGATGCGCCAGCGCTGCATGAATTCCTTGGCGAAGGTCTTGCTGCTCTCCAGCCTGGCGGCGGCCTGGGTAGGTCCGAAAATGGCTAGTCCACGAGCGCGAAAGCGGTCCACGATGCCCGCCGCCAGGGGCGCTTCCGGTCCCACCACGGTGAGGGCGATGTCCAGCGTCTCCGCCAGCTTCAATGGGTCCGACGCCGGATAGCACGACGCGAGCTGCGCGATGCCCGGATTCCCCGGCGTGGCATAGATTTCGTGGCCGGGGGTTTGGGCCAGCTTCCAGCAAAGGGCGTGCTCCCGCCCACCGCTGCCAATGACGAGTATTTTCATGCGGCTGCGTTACCATGATACCTGTGGTGAGGTCCGGGCGGTACGACGTTGTGGTGGTGGGGGCGGGGCACGCCGGGTGCGAGGCCGCGCGCGCCTGCGCCCGCATGGGTCTCGGCACCGCCATGGTCACCATGAACCTGGATCTGATTGCACAGATGTCCTGCAATCCGGCCATCGGCGGTATCGCCAAGGGGCACCTGGTCCGCGAGATCGACGCGCTGGGCGGCGTGATGGGCGAGGTGACCGACGCCGTGGGCATCCAGTTCCGCCTGCTGAACACCAGCCGCGGTCCTGCCGTGTGGTCTCCGCGCGCCCAGTGCGACAAGAAGCGGTACCGCATGCGCATGCGGGAGGTGCTCGAGGCCGAGCCGAGCCTGCGCATCCTGCAGGCCGAGGTGGCGGAAATTGTCATCGTCGATGGCCGGGCAGCCGGGGTTCTGCTTCGCGACGGAAGGACCATCTCGGCCGAGGCGGTGATCATCACCACCGGCACGTTTCTGAACGGCCTTGCCCACGTCGGCGTGATGAAGTACAACTGCGGCCGGAACGGTGAGGCGCCATCGAATCTGCTCGGCGACCAGTTGCGCACGCTCGGCCTCGCGTGGACCCGCTTGAAGACCGGCACCCCGCCCCGCCTCGACGGCCGCACCATAGACTGGAGCCGGTTCGAGGCCCAGTCCGGCGATGCGAACCCGACACCGTTTTCCTTCCTCACAGAGAAGATCGAGCGGGAGCAGGTTAAGTGTTATATAGCATACACATCGGACGAGACGCTGCGAATCCTGCGGGACAGCATAGCGCGGTCTCCGCTATACAGCGGGCAGATTGAGGGCGTCGGCCCGCGCTACTGCCCGTCGATTGAAGACAAGGTGGTGAAGTTCCCGGACAAAGCCCGGCATCAGATCTTCCTGGAACCCGAGGGTGTGGACACCTACGAGGTGTACTTGAACGGCATGTCCACCAGCATGCCCATCGATGTGCAGGAAGCCATGGTGGCGTCGATCCCCGGTCTGGAGGCCGCCGAAATGATTCGGCCGGGATACGCGATTGAGTACGACGCCATCGACCCGCGGGAGCTGCTGCACACCCTGGAAGTAAAAAAGATCTCCGGCCTGTTCCTGGCGGGCCAGATTAACGGGACGTCCGGCTATGAGGAGGCGGCCTGCCAGGGGCTGGTGGCCGGGATCAATGCAGCCTGCAAGCTGCGGGGCAGCGATCCGATGGTGATCGGGCGAACCGAGGGGTACACGGGCATCCTGATTGACGACCTTGTCAGCAAGGGCACCGATGAGCCATACCGCATGTTCACCTCGCGCGCGGAGTTCCGGCTGCATCTGCGGATTGACAATGCCGACGAGCGCCTGACGCCAATTGGCCGGCGGATCGGCCTGGTTGGGGATGAGCGTTGGGGGATATATGAGACGAAACAGCGCCAGCGGCGATTGTTCGCCGCCATGCTGGATGGGCAGCGGGTGGATCCCGAGCTGTTTCCTGGCCTGGGGCTTTCCGCGGAAGACCGGCCGAAGCTGATCGACTGGTTGCGCCGGCCCGAGTCGCGCGTGCTCGCGCTGGCCGCGTGGCTCGAGCAGACCTCAGGAGAACGGCCCGTGCAGGGCGTGCTCACCACCATCGAGACCGAGGCCCGGTACGCGGGCTACATCGCGCAGCAGGAACGGCAGGTGGAGCGGTTGAAGGACGCCGAGCGGAGGCGAATCCCGGAGGAGTTTGTTTATGCCGGCGTTCCAGGGCTTTCAAGAGAGGTTCAGCAGAAGCTGGAGCGAGTGCGCCCCGAGACCCTGGGACAGGCAGGCCGCATCCCGGGTGTTACTCCGGCGGCTATCGCGGTGCTGGACGTGTATCTGAGCTTGTCGAGCCGTGGCTGAGTCCTTCGTCGCGCTGCTCAACCGCCATCTGGGGGGGCGTGTTGCGCTCAGCGACGACCAGGTGGCCGCGCTCGAGCGACACTATGACATTCTGGTTCGCTGGAACCGGGTTTTGAACCTCACCTCGATTCGCAATGCCGAGGAGGCCGTGGTCCGGCACTACTGCGAGTGCCTTTTCTTTGCCTCCCTGCTTCCCGAGACTGGGCGCGTTTTGGATTTTGGCTCGGGCGCAGGGTTCCCTGGTATTCCGATTGCCGTTTTTCATCCCGAGTGCATGGTGTCCCTTCTGGAGTCGCACAAGCGCAAGGCGGTGTTCCTGCGCGAGGCGACTCGGGAGTTTGGCAACGTCGAGGTGCTGGCACAGAGGGCGGAGGATCTTTATGGCGTCTGGGACCTGTTAGTTTCGCGCGCCGTCAGTTCAGCGTCGGTGTTGGAACAGGTGCCTCGCCTGGCGCCTCGGGTTGGAATGCTGGTAGGCGAGGATTTCTTGCGGGAGGGCGGGGAGTTCCCGGGAGTACAGTGGGAGACCCCAGTCAAACTGCTCTGGGGCGAGGGCAGATGGGCGGTGTTCGGGATGTTCCACGTGGAACATTGTTCGTAGCGCATAGTTCCACGTGGAACCTCGGGAACAGGCTGCATCTGTGCTGGCCGTGATATCCTGCTGTATTCGGTGCACACTTGATCAAAGTCATCGCCGTTGCCAACCAGAAGGGGGGCGTCGGCAAAACCACCACTGCCATCAATCTCGCCGCGTCGCTCGCCGCAAACGACGTGCCGGTGCTGTTGGTGGATTCCGATCCACAGGGCAACGCCACCACAGGCCTCGGTGTTTCCAAAACCACTGGCAAACCAACGATTTACGACGTACTCCTGGGTGGAACGGAGGCCGCTGCAGCCATTCTGAAGACCGATTTTGACGGCCTGGACCTTATCCCCGCCGACCGGAACCTGGTTGCCGCAAACATCGAGCTGGTGGATGAAGAGAACCGCGAATCACGCCTTCGCACCCGCCTCCAACCAATTCGCAACACCTACCCATTTATCATCATCGATTGCCCACCGGCACTTGACCTCCTCACCATCAACGCGCTGGTCGCGGCCGACTCGGTTCTCATCCCCATTCAGTGCGAGTTCTTCGCCCTCGAAGGCATCTCCCAGCTCATGGACACCGTGGACCGCGTCCGGGGCGCCTTCGATACCAAGCTGGCCGTTGAGGGCGTACTGCTCACCATGTACGACGACCGTACCAACCTGACCCGTCAGGTGGAAACCGATCTTCGAGAGTTCTTCCGCGACGAGGTCTTTAAGACGGTCATACCGCGAAGCGTCCGTCTCGCCGAGGCCCCCAGCTTTGGCAAGCCCATCATTTCCTACGATGTCCGCTCCCGCGGCGCCGAGAGCTACATCCAGTTGGCAAAGGAGATCCTGGCTCATGAGCAAGCCGCCAGAGACCCGCAAAGCGTTGGGTAAGGGCCTTTCCGCGCTTCTCCCCCAACGCCCCCCTGTTTCGCAGGTGCCGCCAGTTCCCGCCGAACCCCGGCCCGACCAGCGCGGTACAGTCCGCGAACTGCCCGTCACGGATATCGATCCCAACCCATTACAACCGCGGGCGCAGTTCGATCAGGGCAGGATTGATGAGCTTGCCGAATCCATCCGGTCCAATGGCATCATCCAGCCCCTGATCGTCCGCCATCACGGCGACCGGTTCCAGCTTGTTGCCGGCGAACGCAGACTCCGCGCCGCCCGGGTAGCCGGCCTCCCGCTCGTGCCGGTAGTCATTCAGGACTTCGCCGACGATCAACTCCTGCAGCTTGCCCTCATCGAGAACATCCAGCGCGAAGACCTGAACCCCATTGAAACCGCGCAGGCCTTCGAGCGCCTCTCTAACGACCTGAACCTGACCCACGAAGAGATCGCCCACCGCACCGGCAAGGATCGCACCACCATCACCAACCTCCTCCGCCTGCTGCGCCTCCCGGAACCGATCCAGCTTCTCCTGGCCGAGCGCCGTCTGCACATGGGGCACGCCCGGGCCATCCTCGGCGTCCCAAACGAAGACCGGCAAATTGAGATCGCCAATCGCGCGGCAGCTCACGGCCAATCGGTTCGAGATGTTGAGCGTATAGTAAGACGTCTTACAGATGAGCGCCCTGCTTCGGAAACGGAGTCAGAAAAGCCCCAGGACCCCAACGTCAAAGCCGCAGCCAGGCAACTGGAGGAGACGCTGGGGACTCGCGTGCGCATCGTCGAAAAAAACGAGCAGCGTGGCCGCATTGAGATCGAATACTACTCCCCGGACGACCTCCAACGTATCTACGGTCTCATCGCGAAAGACGCCTAGGCCGTGCTAATCTCGAAGAGAATGCCGGTGTAGCTCAGGTGGTTAGAGCGACGGTCTCATAATCCGTAGGTCGCAGGTTCAACTCCTGCCGCCGGCACCATTCCCGCTTGGAATCCCTTCGCCCGAAAAAACTTGACTATCGTTGGAAATGGACTTATGTTGATCTCGGGTAGAGACCGGAATGGTCGGTCCGAGCACCCCTATAGGAGGGAGCCTATCGAGAACGAACACGTGTTCAGGGCGGATACTGACTTCCTCGACCCGTTAATCTGAAAGGCAAAACGACGACTGAGGGCTTGCCCCTGTAAGTCTGGTCGGCAGCAGATTGCACTGCATATGTACGCTTGAAGGGTTTACGAGCGGGTGTCAGCGTTCGCCCTGATCTCCAGAGCACTCCCCATTTGACACTCTCCTTTCGCGCTCAGTAGATTCGAGTTAGTGGCCCCGTCCATCATCGAGTTCCGCGGCGTCTCCAAAAGCTATCCGATCTATCGCTCGCCGGGTGATCGTCTGCGCGAACTGGCCACCTTCAATCTCCGTTCCTGGCATCGCGACTTCCACGCACTCGCCGACGTCACCTTCGAGATCCCGCGCGGCGAGACTTTCTGCATCGTCGGCGAGAACGGCTCGGGTAAGAGCACCACGCTGCAGCTCATAGCCGGCATCCTGCATCCCACCGCGGGCGAGGTCATCGTTCGCGGGCGCATTGCCGCTCTGCTCGAGCTCGGCGCGGGCTTCAACCACGAATTCACGGGGCGCGACAACGTCTACCTGAACGCTGCCATCATGGGTTTCTCGCAGCGCGAGATCGACCGCAAATTTCGCGACATCGAGGCCTTCGCCGAGATTGGCGAATTCATCGATCAGCCCGTGAAAACGTACTCCAGCGGTATGGTGGTGCGGCTGGCCTTCGCCGTGGCCATTCATCTGGACCCCGATATTCTGCTGGTGGACGAGGCCCTCGCCGTCGGCGACATCTACTTCCGCCAGCGCTGTATGCGCAAAGTGAACGAGCTGCGTGCGCGCGGCGTCACCATCGTCTTCGTCTCCCATTCCACCGCGGACGTGAAGGCCATCGGCGACCGCGGCATGTGGCTGGACCACGGACGCCTGCGGGAGATCGGCGCAACCGAACAGGTGGTATCGAAATATCTCGCGTCCATCGTGCAGAAGGACGCCGTCTTCCTCAAGCACAGCAGCACCCCCGCCGCCGTGCCCGCTGTCGCGACCGGCGATCAGGTGGTCCGCGACATCCCGAACATCGACCACCGTTACGGGGATGGGCGCGCCGAGTTGCTCGGCATCGCCGTTCTCGATTCCTCCGGCGTTCCCGTACGAATGCTGGAACCAGGCGCCGCCATTGTCGTTCGCATCAGCGTGACGGCCCACCAGCCACTCGCCCTGCCCATGGTTGGGTTCATGCTCCGCAATCACATGGGGGTCGACTTTGCGGGAACCAATACGGCCCGCGAAGGTTTCGACCTGCCCCCCATGAAGGCGGGCGATGTGTACACGGTCGATTTTCACGTGCAGCTTCCACAGCTTTATCCCTCGCAATTTTCGTTTTCGCCGGCGGTGGCCGATGGCACGCCGGACAATTACGCCATGTGCGACTGGATCGACAATGCCCTCGCCCTGCAGATGAGCCGCGCCGACCAGCCCGTCTACGGGTACGTTCACCTGCCCTGCCGCGTCGAGCTGAATCATGGTTGAGTTCACCGGAGAGCGCGTGGTCCCCGGCCAGGTGGAGCCGGATTTGTGGAACGAACACCTGGCGCGCTATGCATTTGCCGCGCGCTTCGCGGCGGGCCGGCGGGTGCTGGACGCGGGGTGCGGAACGGGGTATGGGTCGGCGGTATTGGCGCGCGCCGCGGCCCGCGTCACCGGGCTCGATGTTTCGCGCGACGCCGTTGAGTGGGCCCACCGCAACTATGCGTCGCCGTCGTTTGTCAATGGTTCCTGCGCGGCACTGCCGTTCCCTGCCGGCGCATTCGACCTAATGGTGGCCTTCGAGGTAATCGAGCACCTTCATCAGCAGACGTCGTTTATCGCAGAGTGCCGAAGGGTGCTCTCGGCCGACGGCCTGCTCATTGTCTCCACGCCGAACACGCTATTCTACGCCGAATCGCGCGCCGCCGCCGGCCCGAACCCGTTTCACGAACATGAATTCGAAGCGGCCGAATTCGAGGCCGCGTTGCGCGCCCAGTTCGCGAACGTCTCCCTGCTGCTGCAGAACCGCAACGAGTGCTTTGCTTTTTATCCACCATCGGGCTGGCGCGGCGGCCAGATCGTGGCCGAGCCGGGGGCCGACGGCGCCGAGCAGGCCAACTTCTTCGTCGCCCTCTGCTCGAACGCCGCGTTGCCGGCCATCGAGCCCGTGGTCTACGTGCCGAGGGTCGCCAACCTGCTGCGCGAGCGCGAACGGCACATCGAGAAGCTGCGCGGCGAGCTGGCGCAGAAAGAACGATGGCTGGCCGAGGTGACCGGGGAACGCGACCGCGCTCTCGAGCTGCTGCGCGAAACGGAAGCGGCGCTGGAGCGGAGCAATCGCTGGGCGGCCCAGGTTGCCGCCGATCTTGCCACGACCCGCGAGCGCATCGTCGAATTGCAGGAGCAGTTTGCCGCCGAGCAGCAGCGCGGCCAGGCGAGCATCGACGCGCTCGAAGCCGAGAATCAGAGGAAGACGGAGTGGGCCCTCGCGCTGGCCGCCGAAGTGGACGTTCTCCGCGGGCAGATTGCCATGGTGATCGCCTCGCGCTGGGTGCGCGCGGGACATAAAATCGGCCTGGGTCCGCCGCTTCCGGGACTGGATAAGCCCGCGCAGTGAGAATCCTTCGAACTATCGCGGCCCTGTTCGTCGCGCCGCCGCTGGCTTTGCTCGCCGCTCTCGCCATTGCCGTCTCCGATCTGTTGCCGGGGCGGCGCGCGCACTTGCCCGAGACTATGCCGCGCACCGACGCCGCCAGCATCGTCATTCCCAACTGGAACGGCCGGAACCTGCTGGCGAAGTACCTTCCTTCCGTTCTGGAAGCCGCGGGCGGGAATCCCGCGAATGAGGTGATTGTCGTCGATAACGGGTCCGCGGACGGCAGCGGGGAATTCCTTAGGGAAACATTTCCCACGGTTCACGTTGTTGCACTGGAGGAGAACCGGGGATTTGGCGGCGGGTCCAATGCCGGCGTCGCCGCGGCGCGCAACGACATTGTGGTGCTCCTGAACAGCGACATGCGCGTCGCGCCCGATTTTCTCGCGCCGCTGCTGGCCGCCTTCACCGGCGACAACGTGTTCGCGGTTTCCTGCCAGATCTTCTTTTCCGATCCCGCCCGCCGACGCGAGGAGACCGGATTGACCGAAGGCCGCTGGCATCGCGGCGCCCTGCAGGTGGGGCATCGCGCCGACGATCGCATTACCGAGCCGTACCCGTGCTTCTACGGCGGGGGCGGTTCCTGCGCCTTCGACCGCCGGAAGTTCCTCGAGCTTGGCGGCTTCGACGAACTCTTCGCACCCTTCTATTTCGAGGACGCAGATCTCGGTTACCTCGCATGGAAGCGCGGCTGGCAGGTGATCTACCAGCCACGGAGCGTGGTGTGGCACGAGCATCGCGGGACCATCGGCCGGCACTATTCGGACGCTCGCATTCGCGCCGTTCTGGAGAAAAACAGGCTCCTGTTCTGCTGGAAGAACATTCACGAATGGCCGCGCCTGGCCGGGCACTTCGTTTTTGCCGTGGCCGGGGCGGTGGTCCGCGGCAACCTGAACGGTTTGTTGCGCGCGGTACGGCAGCTTCCCGGGGCACTGCGGGCGCGGCGCCGGGCCCGCGCTCTGGCGGTGGTTTCCGATACCGAAGCCTTGCGCAGACCGATGGGCGGTTATTTCCGCGATCGCTTCGCTACGCTCCCGCCGGCGCCCGACAAGCTGAGCGTGTTGTTCCTCTCTCCGTATTCCATCTGTCCGCCCGTCCATGGCGGCGCCGTATTCATGTACAACACGGTGCGGGAGCTGGCGAAGCATTGCGACGTGCACCTGCTGATTCTCCTGGAGGGTCTCGAATACCGCGCCGAGCACGCCGAGCTGGAGAGCGTGGCGGCGTCAGTGGAGTACTTCGACCGTGCCTTGCCGAAAGATCCCGATGCGCCGTACTCGCTGCCCTACGCGGTCCGCGACTTTGCCTATCGCGATCTGGAGTGGGCCGTTCATCGCCTGATCTTCACGCGCCAGATCGACGTGGTGCAGCTCGAATACACCAACATGGCGCAGTATGGCGGCGAATACCGGCGGCTGGTCTGCGCGTTATTCGAGCACGACGTCTACTTTCAATCGGTGGGCCGCACCCTGACCCTCCAGAGCCTCTGGGAGTATCT
>CAYVPZ010000057.1:0-12562 GCA_964453955.1 uncultured Solibacteraceae bacterium
TCCGAACGCCGCCAGATCGGACTGCTGTTCGTCGCCCAGAAGATGCATGGAGGCGGTGGGCAGCAGCGCGCTGCGCGCGAGCATCTTCTGCGCTTCGGCCACGCGCATGGCATTGGTGTAGCTGGTGGTGGCCAGGTTGTATTGCAGACCTCGGTGAATGGCGTCGGAAAGAGCGAGCGCGAGAGGCTCCGCGGTGGCCGCCCCCTGGGGAACGCTGCCCGAGTACGCGCCCTGCACCTGCACAGTGTTGATGCTGGTATCGGCGCTGGTGGGCAGGCCGCCCGGGTTGGTGGTGCGGGCGGTGCCCACGCTCCCCACCTGCGCGCTCCGCCCTGACAGCGGCAATGGGACGGCGGTTGAAGTCCGGTCGGCGGTCGGCGGGGGCACCTGGGCTAGAACCGCTAACTGTATGCAGAATAATAGAATAGAGGTTCGCAATGAGTTGTACTCCGATAGCGTGAGCTGGCGCACAATCCCCGCAAACCCACAATTATCCGATGCAGGGACCCCGCCGCCCGTCGCTCTCTTCCATCGTACAAGTGCAGCGGATTTGGAGTAGCATGGCTGCGGAGGGATATCGAAATGCTGCTGCGATTCGCACTCCTTGCGTTTCTGGCCGCCGGTGCTTTCGGGCAGGAGTTGACCGGCGTCATCCGCACCCTGGGCGCCGATGAGCTCCAGATGGGTGACGCGTGGGCCCCGGTGACCGTCCACGCCGGGGACGACACCATCGTCTGCACAGGGAAGGAATCTCACGGTCTGCTGGCTCTTCGGGTTGGCGACGAGGTCAGAGTTCGTTTCCATGAGGATGCATCCCACCGCTGGATTGCCGACTCCATCGAAACGTGGGCCACCGTGTCGGGCACCGTGTGGGAATCCTCGCTCGGCGCTCTCAAGGTTGGTCCGTCGCCGATTCGAACCCGGCTGGTGCACCTCGACGCGAGCACGAAATTCGGCATCGGCCCGCGCCCGCCCAGACTGGGGCAGGAGGTTCACATTGTGGGCTGGAACGTGGGCGACGGAGAAATCGACGCCGAGCGGGTGGCGATTTACAACACGGATCTTCCCATGACCGAATACTTGAGAAAATGATGCGCGCCCGCTGCGCAGTTGCCCTGCTGGCCGGTTGGAGCCTGTTCGCCGCCGAGCCTCGGCTCACACGCCTGGTGGACCCGTTCGTGGGCGCCGACGCGGGAGGCAATACGGTCCCCGGCGCGGCGGTTCCGTTCGGCTTCGTCGAACTCAGTCCGGACACCACCAATGCCGACACCAGCGGTTACGCGTCGGCCGGCCAGGTGATCGGCTTCAGCGCCACGCACGTAAGCGGCACGGGCGGCGACAGCAAGTACGGGAACTTCCGCGTCACGCCTACCGCGGGACCGTTACGCGTGGGCAATCTGCGATTTTCCAAATCGGAGGAAAGCGCTTCGCCAGGCTACTACGCCGTGACCCTCACCGGCGACGGCGGCCCCATTCACTGCGAGTTGACGGCTACCCGGCTCACTGGCGTGGAGCGCTTCACGTTTCCCGCGGGCGCCGATGGCAACGTCATTCTGGACGCCAGTTCGCGCGTGAAGCTGGCCCAGATCGCCACCCACGTGGAAGTCGACATTGTGGACGAGACGCACCTCTCCGGCACGGCGCGTTTCACCGGCGGCTGGAATCCCGGCGCCTACACGCTGTACTTCTTCGCGGCCTTCAACCGGCCCATGAAGAACTGGGGCGCCTGGACCGCCGATCTCGCCAGCACGCTGACCATCCCCGGCCGGAGCCACCAGGTGGGCGACCAGACGCACAACTACGCCAACCAGACCGGGGCCTTCGCCGTCTTCGACACCACGAAGGACCGCGTGGTGGAGATGAAGCTGGGCGTGTCGTTCGTCAGCGTGGAGCAGGCGCGGAGCAACCTCGAGAGCGAAGCGCCCGGATGGGATTTCGAAGGCCTGCACCGCCAGGCGGAAGACGCCTGGGGCAGGTGCTCTCGAAAATCGAAGTGGAAGGGGGCACGGACGCCGAACGGCGCATCTTCTACACGGCTCTTTATCGCGCGCACTACATGCCGCACGACCTCACGGGCGAGAACGTCTGGTGGCAATCCACCGAGCCGCACTATGAGGATTTCTACACGCTGTGGGACACGTTCCGAACGCTGCACCCGCTGTTCACGCTGATCCAGCCGGAACGCCAGCGGGACATGGTGCGCTCGCTCATCGACACGTATCGGCACACCGGCTGGCTGCCCGATGCGCGCATCGCCGGCTTGAACGGCATGACTCAGGGCGGCTCGAACGGCGACGTGCTCATTGCCGACGCGATGGTGAAGGGGCTGGCGGGAATTGACTACGCCACGGCGTATGAGGCGCTGGTGAAGGACGCCGAGGTGGAATCGGCGCGCTCGCTGAATGAAGGGCGGCAGCTTGCGGATTACAAACGGCTCGGCTACATGTCGCTCACGCTGAACCGTTCGGCCTCGCGCACGCTCGAATACGCGTACGACGACTTCGCGGTTTCCGAGGTGGCGCGCGCACTGGGAAAGACAGCGGACGCGGAGAAGTATCTGGCGCGATCCGGCAACTGGGCCAACCTGTGGGACCCGCGCACCCGCTGCATCCGCCCGCGTTATGCGGACGGGGCGTGGCTGGAGAATTACGACTGCGAGCATGAATATCCGGACGGGACCACGGAATGGTGGGACGCGCCGTTCTACGAGGGCCGCCCGATGCAATACTCCACCTATGTGCCGCACGACGTCCAGGGCCTCATCCAGCGCGTGGGTGGCGACGCCGCGTTCACCGCCTGGCTGGATGTTCTGTTCCACCGCAAGCTGTACACGCAGGGCAACGAGCCGGATCTGCTGGCTCCCTGGCTCTACATCCACGCCGGACGGCCGGACCGCACCGCCGACCGCGTGCGCGCGATTCTGGCCGGCGAATATCGCGAAGGGCGCGAGGGGCTGCCCGGCAACGACGATGCGGGGACCATGTCTTCCTGGTACGTGTGGGGCGCGATGGGGCTGTATCCGAACGCGGGCCAGCCGCTCTATTACATCGGCAGTCCTTTGTTCACGCGAGTGGCGGTGAATCTGGGTGCCGGGCGGAAGTTCGTGATCGAGGCGCCGGGAACTTCGGCAAGTAACCGGTACGTGCAGAGCGCGGAGCTGAACGGCAAGAAACTGGATCGCGCGTGGCTCACGCACGCCGAGATCGAAGCCGGCGGGAAGCTGGTACTGATGCTGGGGCCGAAGCCGTCGGAGTGGGGGCGCACGGATAGGCCGCCGTCGGTGTCGGCACGATAGCGGAGATCGGCGTTCATCTGTGTTCATCGGCGGCCAACTATCGTTTTGAGAGGTATTGGTTTCGAACGGCACATAGAAACTGGCCGCCGATAAACGCAGATGAACGCCGATCCTGACTTGTTAACTGAGCGCGCCCTTGGCGCCGTCTTTGAGGTATCCAATACGCTTGGCGCCGGATTCCTCGAGAAAGTCTATGAGCGCGCTCTGCTCAGAGAACTGAGCCTTCGCAGCATCGAGGCCACCGCCCAGACCTCACTGGCGGTGACTTACAAGGGCCAATACATCGGAGAGTATTTCGCAGATCTTCTTGTGGAAGACGTGCTGGTGGTCGAGCTGAAATGTGTGGAGCGTCTCGGCAACGAACACACTGCCCAATGCCTCAACTACCTTCGGGCCTCTGGCCGGACGGTCTGTCTGCTGGTCAATTTTCAGAAACCCAAAGTCGAGTGGAAGCGGATCGTTCATGGGTTTCAGGATCGTTAAAATGAGGATGATCTCGTGGATTCGACACCCCAGGCCGTTCAGGGAATGTTCGAAGCGGCCGTGCGGCATCACCAGGCTGGTCGGCTGGTTGAAGCGGAACAGCTTTACCGGACCATCCTGACGGCCGACCCCCGGCATGCCGCCAGCCTGCACTTGCTCGGGCTCATCGCCCACGCGGACGGCCGTTATGACACAGCCGTCGAATGGATCGGCCAGGCCATCCGGCTCCGCGAAGACTTTTTCTTCTATCACTACAGTCTGGCCAACGCCCTCAAGGCACTGGGCAGGACGGATGACGCCATTGCGCATTACGAACGTGCCCTCGCGCTCAATCCGGACTTCGCCGATGGCCACAACAATCTGGGCAACGTGCTGGCAGCGCAAGGCCGGACCGCGGACGCGATGGCCCACTACGAACGCGCCCTGGTCCTGAACCCAAACCATGCGAACGCCCACAACAATCTCGGTATCCTGCTGGTGGCGCGAGGCATGGTGGCGGACGGCCAGGCCCACTACGAACGCGCCCTCGTCCTGGACCCCGACTATGCCGATGCCCACAATAATCTGGGCGTTGTCCTCGCGGACCAGGGCAAGCTGGATGACGCGATGGCGCATTACCAGCGGGTGCTGGCCATCAACCCCGATCACATCGAGGTTCATAACAATCTCGGCAACCTGTTCAAGGAGCAGGGCAGCTTCGATGAGGCGCTGGTCCACTATGCGCGGGCCATCGAGCGCCGGCCGGACTACGCGGAAGCGCACTTCAATCGCGTGGAGATTACCACCTTTCATCCGGGCGACAGCGATCTGGCGGCGCTGGAAACACTGGCCGCCAGAGAGGATCTGCCCGAGTACACGGCGGTGCATATCCACTTCGCCCTGGCGAAAGCTCTCGACGACTGCGGAGATTACACCCGCGCTTTCGAGCATCTACGCGGAGGCAATGCTCTGAAACGCCGGCAAATCAATTATAATGAGGCCAACAGCATCGCATTATTCCAGCGTATTTCCACGGTATTCGATCGCCGCCTGTTCGATCGCTTCCAGGGAGCGGGCGATCCCTCCACGGTTCCGGTTTTCGTGCTGGGCATGCCGCGTTCCGGCAGCACGCTGATCGAACAGATACTGGCCAGCCATCCACAAATCCATGGCGCCGGCGAACTGCCGGTTCTGGAGATCCTGGTCGCTGGTTTGTCCCATGCCACCGAACAGCCGGTTCCCTATCCCGAGAGCGTTCCCGCCATGGACGGCGCGGCCCTGCTGCGGCTGGGCCAGTCCTATCTGGCCGGCCTGCCGGCTGTCGCGGACGGCAAAGTCCGCATCGTCGACAAGTTGTCCGGCAACTTCCTCAGTATCGGCCTGATCCGCCTGATCCTGCCCAACGCCAGAATCATTCACACCATGCGCGACCCGCTGGATACCTGCGTGTCGTGCTTTTCCAGGTTATTCGCATCGGGCCTGGCATTCACGTATGATCTGGCGGAATTGGGCCGCTATTATCGCCGTTATCGCGAACTGATGGCGCACTGGCGGTCCGTTCTTCCGCCAGACGCCATGCTCGACGTCTCGTACGAGGACGTGGTGGGCGACCTCGAAGGTCAGGCCCGGCGATTGATCGATTATTGCGGCCTGCCGTGGGACGATCGCTGCCTCAGCTTCCATGGAACCAGGCGGCCGGTCAGGACTGCCAGCGCCGCCCAGGTACGCAAACCGCTGTTCCGCACCTCGCTGGAGCGCTGGCGCAAGTACGAAGCCGGCCTCGCTCCCCTGCTGCGCGAGCTGGCGCCGGTCAAAGCCTGAAGCTGCCTGGTGTTAGAGTACGAAGGCATGGCGCACGATGAGCACCCGAGCGGCGACAACCCGTTCGTCGAATGCTACCTGCAATCGCTCCTGGCGTCTCCGGAAACATTGATTACCGCGGTTGACCGGCGTGACGAGATGTTCGCCGACACCGAGTACGCGTTTCGCGGCGACAGGAACCGGGCCTTGTGCTCCTATTTTGGAGCCGGGAAAGAGATCTTCGACGCCATCGCGCAAATCGTCCGCTGGAAATTCGGCGGCTTCGAAAATGTCTCGTCCTTTCTGGATTTCGCCGCCGGATACGGCCGCTCCACGCGCTTTCTCGTGCGCGAGCTGCCGGCGGAACGAGTGTGGGTGTCGGACATTTCGGCGGACGCCGTCCAATTCCAGCGGGATGCCTTTGGAGTTCACGGATTGCTCTCGCAAATGAAACCGGAAAACTTCGTCTGCGAGCGGCGCTTCGACTGCATTGTGGTGGTCTCTTTGTTCAGTCACCTCCCCGAGCGCACGTTCGTGCCGTGGCTGCGCACGTTGTATGGGTTGCTCCAGGATAGCGCAAGCTGTCTGGTGTTTTCGACGCATGGTCCTTCGGCCAATCCCAACGTGGTCATCCCCGCTTCGGGCTTTTGGTTCGAACAGCACAGCGAGAACAAAACGCTGTCCACGAAGGACTACGGATCGACTTTTGTAACCGAGGCCTTCGTCCGGGAGGCGATTCGAAGGGCCACCGGCGGAGAGGGCGTCTGCCGTCGTCTTCCGCGCGGGCTGTGCCGATTTCAGGACCTCTATGTGGTGGTTCGCGACGAGCCACCCGCCCTCACCAGCCTTGGTTTTTGGTCCGCTCCAGTCGCCCGGCTGGAAACGTGCGCCCTGGTGGGAACCGACACACTGCGTCTGGGCGGCTGGACCGGCGAGACCACTCCGGACAGCCCCATCGAGGAGATTCAGGTTCGCATCAACGGAACGCTGGTGCGCAAATGCAAGTTGCACAACTCGGGTTTTCAGTGCTCTTGTCCCGCGCCGGACGGAGGAAGCTTTACGGGCCCGGAGACGCTCACGCTGAAAGCGGCTGCCGGTAACGGATTCGATTTCATTTTCTACCACGACACCGTGGAGCAGGCCATATTGGAGCGGCCGGAGGAGGAACTGGCGCGGACTCTGCTGGAGAGCGGGATGCTCGCCGCCGAGAACGAGCGCCTGACGCGGGAACTTCAGCATTTGCGCGAAATCAGCAAGCAGTATGCGGCGATTCGGCGGTCTCTAAGCTGGAGAGTTACCGCGCCGCTGCGGACCGTGGCCGGCTGGGCCCTCGCGACGCGCCGGTTGCTGGGGCGGCGTGAAGCGGTGGCGGCAACGGGTCCGCTCGTTTTCGACGAAGCGAACTACCGCCAATGGGTGGAGCGGTTCGACCGGCTGACCGACGAGGATCGGCGCGCCATCCGCGTGGCCATCGGAAAGTTGACGCACCGTCCGGTATTCTCGCTCCTGCTGGCGGTTGAGGACCCGTCCGAGGAGTCATTGCGGAAGACCATGCAATCCATCCGCCGGCAGCTTTACCGGGAGTGGGAGATCTGCGTCGTGGACGATGCCTCAACGGCGCCGCATGTGCCGCGCGCTCTGGCGAGCTGCGGGGACGATCCACGGATACGAATTACCCGGCGGCAGTCACGCGGCGGGGTGGCGGCGTCGGGCAACGACGCGCTGGCCATGGCCCAGGGGGAGTTCGTGGCGTTTCTCGATGCGGGCGATGTGCTGGCCGAGAGCGCGCTGTTCGAGATTGCCGCGGAATTCGATGCGCACCCCGATGCGGCCATCGTTTATAGCGATGAGGATTCGCTCGACGCGCGCGGGGAACGGTGCGCCCCGCGATTCAAGACCGGGTGGAATCCCGATTTGCTGCTGGCAGAGGATTACATGGGCCGGCTGGCGGTTTACAATCGCGAGCTGGCGGCGCGAATCGGCGGTTTGCGGAATGAGTTTGCGGGAGCCTGCCATTACGATCTGGCCTTGCGTGCCACGGGTGTGACCGCGGCTTCCGATATTCGCCACGTGGCGGCGGTGCTGTGCCATCGGCCCTCGTTGCCCGACGCGTACGATGCCGAGGCATCGCGGCGCGCGGTGCAGGATCGTGTTGGCAACCAGGCGCTGGTGGAAGCGGCTCCGGGCGCGGCGCATGGGCATCGCGTGCGCTGGTGCGGTGCGGAGCCGCGGGTTTCCGCCATCGTTCCCACGCGCGACCGGGCCGATCTGCTGGAACGGTGCGTGGAAGGGCTGCTGCAGCGCACCAAATACGGCGCACTGGATGTGATCGTGGTGGACAACGGCAGTCGGGAAGATCGCACGGCGCGGCTATTTGCGCAGTATAAAGGTCTGAAAAACGTTCAGGTGCTGCCCCACCCGGGCGAGTTCAATTGGTCGGCCATGAACAATGCCGGAGCCGAGCTGGCCACCGGCGACATCCTGTTGTTTCTCAACAACGACACGGAGGTGATGGATCAGGACTGGCTGCGCGAGCTGGCGGTGCAGGCCGCGCGCCCGGAGGTGGGCGCGGTGGGGGCGAAGCTGCTGTTTCCCGATGGCACGTTGCAGAACGCGGGAATCTGGCTGGGGCCCGCGGGGTACGCGCGGCATTTGCTGCGGCTTTCGGCACGGCGCGACGAAGGCTATTGCGGGCAATTAATGCTGGCGCGCAATCTGTCGGCGGTGACGGGGGCATGCATGGCCATGCGCTGCCAGGTGTTTCGGGAGGCGGGGGGCTTCGACGAGTCGCTCCCGGTGAGCTACGGCGACGTGGATTTCTGCCTGCGGCTGGTCGAGCGAGGCTACCGGATTGTGTGGACGCCGCATGCGGAGCTGTTGCATCTGGAATCGGCGTCGCGGGGATCGAATGAGTGGAGGATTCGGAAGGAGGAGGCGGAGCGCGAAAAGTTCCTGGCACGCTGGCAGCGCGAGACGGACAACGATCCGTTTTTCAATCCGAATCTCGAACTGATTGGAGAAGAGAAGCTGGCGCTGGCTTTCCCTCCCCGGCAAAAGCGCGCGTGGCAGCGCTGATTCGCGCAGCAATCACTCCGTGCCGATGCAGGCTTCATAAACCGAGCGCACCCGCTCGGCCACCGCCGTCCACGTGTATTTCCGCAGCACTTTTGCGCGGCCGGCTTCGCCCATGGAGGCTCGCAGGGGGCCGTCGGCGAGGAGTCGGTCCAGGCAGTCCGCGATGGAGGAGGCGTTGGCGCAGAGGAAGCCATCGACGGAATCTTCAATGAGCGCGGCCACTGCGGGACAACCCCGATCGCCGATCACCGGCTTGCGCCGGGCCCACGCTTCCAGGAAAACGAGGCCGAAGCTCTCCAGCCGCGACGGAAGCAGGAAAACGTCGCAGGCGTCGTAGGCGTCCCACAGGTCTTCCTGGCTGAGGCGTCCGAGGTAACGGACACGGGCGCCCGCGACGGGGAGCCGGTCGATATCCTCGCCGGCCAGAATCAGGATCGCGGCCGGGTCCCGCACCAGATGGATGGCGTCGATGGCCACGCGGTAGCGCTTGCCCTCTTCCTTGCGCCCGACACATAAGACGACCCTGTGGTTTTCGAGGCCGTACTTGGCGCGGAAGCGGCTGCCGGAGATGGAGGCGTCATCGAGGGCGCGCGGATCCACCCCCGCGCCGACTTCGACAGGGTTCGAGCCGGGATGAATGCGCGCCAGGTAACTGGCGGAATGCGAGGTCATGGCCAGCAGCGCGTCGGCGCCGGCGAGAGCGCGGCCGAGGATGCGGGAGTTGTTCAGCAGATCGTTGGCGTGGAACAGGGGGAGGACGGCAACGGGGCGGTGGCGGGCCCGGCCGATGCGCACCACCGCGGGTACGGAGAGCAGCGGCAGGAAACTGACCAGGATGATTTCGTAGCGGTGCGCGTTGCGCCACACGGCCCGGTACAGCGGAAGGGACGCCGGCCCCAGACTGAGCAGCAGCAGCAGATTGCTCAGGCGCGATTGCGAGGCCATCACGCGGTGCTGGTAGAGCGCCAGATCGGGCGAGCCGTCTTCGGGCACGGGGCCCAGTTTGAGGCGCGCGTAGTGCACATGGCGATCGAGCAGGCGGGCGGCCAGCCAGCCGGGGGCGGCGGGCATGGAGAGAGCCGGAAAACGGGTAACGCGGAGGCCTTCGACCTCGCTGGTGCCGGCGGGGAAATCCCGCGGCCATTCCAGCGAAAAGCCGGACTTTTGCCGAATGGAGCGGGAGCAGGTGGTGAAGACGTCGATGTCCACGCCGAGAGCGGCCAGCGACCGGGTCAGCATCCAGGCGTAGCGCTCGGAGCCATTGAGGAGATCGGGGCCGAACAGGGGGAAGACGTGGAGCGCGCGGATGCGGTCGCGGGCGGGCATCGGTGGGAACCCCGATGATAGCTCAGAGAGCTTGTTCTGAACGCGTTCAAAAATGAATTGACATCCAGGGTCTGGCCGATCCATACTGTCTTTTGAACACGTTCAAATCCATGCCGCCACCAACCGCGAGACCCAAAGCGGAAGAAACCAGCTCCAGGATTCTGGACGCCGCGCTGACGCTTTTCCGGAAGGAAGGCTTTGACACCGCGACCATGCGGGACATCGCGAAGGCCGCCCAGGTGGCCACCGGGGCGGCCTATTACTATTACCCGTCCAAGGACGCCATCGTCATGGACTTCTACCAGCGCTCCTGCGCGGAGATGCAGCCGAAGATCGAGGCGGCCCTGGAACAGGCTGCCGGTCTCGAAGCGCGGCTTCGCGCGCTGATTCAGGTGAAGCTTTCTCATTTCGCGCCAAACCGCGGCGTGCTGCGCGCGCTGCTGCGGAACGGCGCCGACCCAAAGCACGCGCTCTCGCCGTTCAGTCCGGAAACCAGGGAGATCCGGGACACCGATATTGCCTGGTTTCGCCGGATTCTGGTGGACTGCGGGATGCGGATTCCACGCGATCTGGAGCCTCACCTGGCTGGCGTGCTCTGGTTTTTTCAGATGGGTGTGATCTTTTTCTGGGTCATTGACGAATCGCCGGAACAGGCCGGAACCGCGCGGCTGCTTGCCCTGGCCGCGAAGAGCGTCGCCACGCTGGTCCGCGCCTCCGCCCTGCCTTTCCTGCGGCCCTTGCGGAAAACCGCCGTGCAGTTGATTGAAGTTGTGAAGGGAGAAACCCGGCCGTGAGCACACCCGCGCGCTGGTTCACCGGGCTTCTGGCCATGCTGGTCTTCTCCTGCGCCGCCTTCGCGCTGCTCCATCGCGGCCTCTACGGCTGGACGATTTTCGTTCTGGCCCCCGTGGTTGTCGGTGGCATGGCATCGTGGATTTGCCGTCCGGCAACAGGGGCGCGCGCATCGGGAACCGGAACCCTTGCGGTCCTCGCGGCGTTGATGCTCTTCTTCCTTCTGGGAGCGGAAGGGGCGCTCTGCATCATGATGGCCGCCCCGCTGGCCCTGCCTCTGGGGGCTCTTGGAGGCTGGCTGGTTTACCGTGTTCGGCCCGGCCGGCTGGCGACGCCCAGCGCCGCCATGTTCCTGCTGCTGTCGCCGGCGAGCATCCTGTGGGACGCCAAAGCTCCGCCGCCCGTGTATGCTGTGCGCACCGCGATCGAAATTGCGGCCACTCCGGAACAGGTCTGGAAGCACGTGGTGGCTTTTTCGGAATTACCGGAGCCGCGGGAGTGGTACTTTCAGGGCGGAGTCGCCTATCCCAAACGGGCCCACATTGACGGAACCGGGCCCGGCGCAACACGGTATTGCGAGTTCTCCACCGGCCCGTTTGTCGAGCCCATCGAGACCTGGGACGCGCCGCGTCTGCTCCGCTTCCGCGTAACCGAAAACCCGGCGCCGCTGCACGAGTGGAGCCCCTGGGCCCGCGTGCTTCCCAAACACCTGCATGGGTACATGATTTCCAAACACGGCCAGTTCCTGCTGACGCCACTCCCGCACAACCATACATTGCTGGAAGGCACTACGTGGTATCAGCACGGCCTGTGGCCCGCGGAGTACTGGCGCTGGTGGTCCGACGCGATCCTTCATCGCATCCATTTGCGCGTACTGACGCACATACGGACGCTGGCGGAGCAGGACGCCGCCGCCGATGCCCTCACGGCTCGGTGAGTTCCACCGCCCAGACGCCCTCGAAGTCGACGAAGTAGGCCTCCACGCCGATATCCGGCAGTTCCTTCCGCAGAAACTCCGCGGCGCGCCGCAATTCCTCTTCGTGGTGCCGGGCTTCCTTGCGGGCGTTGCCGCCGAAGCCGCCGTCCAGTCCTCCATAGGCGCCGCAATCGGAATGCAGCATTAATACCACGAGCTTTGTTCCGTGCAGGCGGATGGAGGTGCGGATCTGTTCCAGCAGGAACTCACGGTCGCTTTGGCGTCCCGGCGATGCCAGACATTTCGCGCCGCCGGCGATCTTAATCACATCCGGGTTCGAAACTCCGCGCCGTTTGAGAAACTTGCTGAACCCCAGATGGAAGCGGTTGTCGAAACACCAGACCACCGCCGCGCCGCATTGGTATCTCTCGCGGGCAGCGTCGAAATGAAAAACCTTTTCCATCCGCCGCGACTACTGCGCCGGCTTCGCGGTGGTGGCCGCCGGCTTGTGCGTGGTGGTGTGGCGCACGGGCGCCGCCGGGGCCGCGCCCACCCGCTCAATCACGATGCGAGTAATGGTCACCGGCGTGAGCGGTTTATCGTGGGAATCGCGCGGCGCCTGGGAGATTTTGTCCACCACGTCCTGGCCTTCCAGCACCTTTCCGAAGATGGTGTAGCCGCCGTTGAGGCTCGGGTACGCCGCCACGGTAATGAAAAACTGCGAGCCGTTGGTATTCGGTCCGGCGTTGGCCATGGCCAGCAGGCCGGGGCGGTCGAAGGCCAGGTCCGGGCTGTTTTCGTTGGCGAACTTGTAGCCGGGCGTGCCCATGCCGTTGCCCAGCGGATCGCCGCCCTGAATCATGAAATTCGGAATTACGCGGTGGAACGTGGTGCCG
>CAYVPZ010000058.1:0-2818 GCA_964453955.1 uncultured Solibacteraceae bacterium
TGGCGATTTCCTGCGCGCGCAGGATTTTGGTGATAGTCTCCGGCCACCACGCGCCCGCCTTCACCGTGGCGTCGTTGGCCACGATCACCGCCGGCCGTCCTTCGATCTTCGCGAGGCCGGTGACCACGCCGGCGCCCGGGGCCTGCCCATCGTACAGGTCGTGCGCGATGAGCAGGCCGATCTCCAGGAACATCGAAGCCGGGTCCACCAGCGCGGCGATGCGCTCGCGCGCGGTGAGCTTCCCGTCGCGATGCTGTTTCTCGATTTTCTTCGCGCCGCCGCCCGCGCGCAGCTTCTCCTCGAGCGTGTGCAGCCCTTCGACGAGCTCGCGCATGCGGGGCGAAGACGGTGACGCCGAGGTCAGTTGTTCCGCCACCGCCGCGACATTCCCCCGCCGTGCGCGCCAAGATCGACCAACACGGCGATGACGAGAAACACCAGGTTGATCCCTTCCAGCGGCCGGTGGTTGTTCACCTCCCACGCGTACACCAGGGTGGTGATGGGCAGGAAGAGGAAGCCCAGCACCAGCCACAGGAAGTGGTGGCCGTACGGGCGGTTCAAATAGGTGGTCAGGAAATAGAGCAACGCGATCACGATTCGCGGCGACAGCAGAAGCAGCGCTACCAGCAGACAGCAGGGCATAATCGGGTCCAACCTCCCTGGGGACCTGTACCACAGGGTAGCGTTTCTCCTACACTGGTTGCATCCAATACTTCATCGCCAGACTCGCGCTGCTCACGCTGGCGTGGGGACCGCGGCGGTTTTCCTTCGGCATCGCGCGGTTCTACACGCGGCTGCTCGACCGGCTGCTGCCCCGCCTGCGCCGCGTGGCGCGCTGGAATCTCGAGCTGGCGGGCTACCCGGAGCGCGAGCGCGAGGCCATCATCGACGGGGTCTTCGCGTCCATCGCGCGCCTGCTGGTGACGTTCGCCCGCTTTTCCCGGCTCACTCGGGAGAACATCGGGAGCTGGATCCGCTATGAGGGCCTGGAACACTTTGAGGAGGCAAAGCGCCGTGGCCGCGGCGTGCTGTTCGCCACCGCGCACTTCGGCAACTGGGAACTGAGCGCGTTTGCCCACGGCCTGCTTACCGAGCCCATGCACGTGGTGGTTCGGCCGCTCGATAACCCCGCTGCCGACGCTCTGGTGGAGGCGCGCCGCCAGCTCTCCGGCAACCGGCTCATTCCCAAGCACGACGCGGCCCGCCTCATTCTGCGCGCGCTCGGCGCCAACGAGGCCGTGGGCATTCTCATGGACCAGAACACGTCGCCGGCCGAGGGCGTGTTCGTGGATTTCTTCGGCGTGCCCGCGTGCGCCAACGTCGGCCTCGCCAAGATCGCCGCCCGCAGCGGGGCCGCGGTGATTCCAGGGTTCGCCGTTTGGGAGCCCGCGGAAGCCCGCTACGTCCTGCGCTTTTCCCCGCCGCTGGAGATCACCGGCGACGCGCGCGAGGACACCCAGCGTCTGCACGCGGTGCTGGAAGCGGTGATCCGCCGCAACCCCGATCAGTGGCTGTGGATTCACCGCCGCTGGAAAACCCGCCCGCCGGGGGACGCGTCGATCTATTAAAGGCCGCCGGCCGCCGCAGGCTGAGAGCCTGCCCGACATCCCTGCGTTGATCGACAACGCGAGCGGCGCTTACACTAATAGCGGATGCGGAGTTTTGAATGCGAACAATCTCGAAGCGGACGCAGTACGGTCTGAAGGCAGTGCTGGCTCTGGCCCGGCGCTACCGGGAAGAGGGGCCGGTGCCGATCGCCACCATCTCCGCCGAGGAATCCATCCCCATCAAGTTCCTGGAAGCCATCCTTCTGGAACTCAAGAGCCACGGCGTTCTGGAGAGCAAAAAAGGAAAGCACGGGGGCTACCGGCTCAACCGGCCGCCTTCCACCATCACCATCGGAACCGTGATTCGGCTGATGGAGGGGCCGCTGGCGCCGCTGCCGTGCGCCAGTGAGACGGCATTCAAACCGTGCGCGGAGTGCCGGGATGTGGAGACCTGCGGAACGCGAATCATCATGCGCCAGGTCCGCGACGCGATGGCAGCCGTGCTGGACACCACCACTCTGGCGGATCTCACCGGGCGCGTGGACATGGCCCGGAGCGATCACGCCGGTCCGGCGGAGGCGGCCAGCGCGCCCGTGGGGGTCATGGTGCGCGAGTAGCGGGGCAGGGAAGCCAGAATCACGGCGCCGGCGAACATCGCGCCGCCGAGCAGGAGCATTGCGGTGGAGTAGGAACGGAACTGGTCGTAGCTGCGGCCCATCACCCACGGTCCCAGCGCGCCGGCCACGGCATAGGCGGTGAAGGAATAGCCGAACAGCTCGGAAAAAGACCGCAGTCCGAAATAGCGCGAGATCAGGTAGGGCATCACGTCGGCCTCGGCGCCCATGCCGAAACCGATGAGCGCCGTACCCGTGTAAGCGATGGCCAGAGTGTGCGCCTGGCTGGCCACCACCACGCCCAGGGCGGCAATGCCGAAGAACAATCCAGCCACGCGGGAGCCGTGGAAGCGGTCGAGCAGAGTGCCGGTGAGCAGGCGGCCCACCAGCGTTGCGCCCCCCAGAATGCTGGCGGCGAAGGCGGCGCGCTCGGGTGAAAAGCCGCGGTCGGTGAGCATGGGCACAAGGTGCGCGATGCTGCCGTTCACGGCAATGGAGAACAAGAAGAACGCGGCCAGCAGCAACTGGAAAACGCCGGTGCGCACGGCCTCTCCGGTGCTGAGTCCGGTGGCCGGGTGGGCGGCGCTGCCGGGGGAAGGTGCGCGCGCGCCGGGCGGCGTTTCCCGCAGGAAGAGCGCGGCCGGAAGAATGCCGAAC
>CAYVPZ010000058.1:2828-12503 GCA_964453955.1 uncultured Solibacteraceae bacterium
TCAGACGTGTGCTCTTCCGATCTATGACCGCCCCGAGCACGAGATAGGCGGCGCGCCAGCCGAGGTGAGCGATCAGCCAGGTGGCCGCGGGCGGCACGGCCATGGCGCCCACGCCCACTCCCGCCATCATGGTGGCCAGCGCGATGCCGCGCCGCTGGTCGAACCACGCGGTGATTACTTTGGCGTAACAAAGCTGGGTGGTTCCATTGCCCACCACGCCGATGACCACGTAGGTGGCATAGAACTGCCACAGCGCGCCGTGGAGCTGGGAGAGCGCGCAGAAGGCCAGCCCGTAGACGGTGGCGCAGGGAAGGATGACGCGCTTCGCGCCCACGCGGTCCACAATGCGGCCGATCATGGGCGAGCAGACGGCCACCGACAGCGCGGCCAGCGAGAAACCCAGCGAGACCTGCGCGCGGTCCCACTGGAACTGCTCGCTGAGCGGCTTCAGGAACACGCCGAACGAAAACACCACCAGCGACCCGAAGCTCACCATGATGCCGAGCACGCCGGTGGCGACCATGATCCAGCCACGGGTGATTCGTTCCGCCATTATTCGTTGGCCGGCGTGCGCGTGTAGCCGAAAACGGCCGAGCGCTTGCCGCCTTTGCGATGCTCTTCGTCGGACAACGCGTGCACGCCGCTGGCGTCGATCCAGCGATTGTAGAAATTAAACAGCGCGCACACGGTGAGCGCGTAATAGATGGCCTCGTCGGTGTAACCGGCCGCGTGCAGGGTTTCGATGTCCGCGGGACCGACGTTCACCGAATCGCGGTTCACTTTATCGACGAACCGGAACAGGGCCTTCTCCGGTTCCCCCAGCCGCGATGTTTCGATGTCGCGCAACACTTCCTCCACCAGCTTTTCATCCTGCAATAATTCCGCCGCGACCGCGGCGTGCGACTTCAGTCAAAACGGGCACTGGTTTTGCGACGAGGTGTAGGCGGCGATCAGCTCGCGTATGCCCGGCGACAGCGGCGCGGCCTCCCTCATGACGCCCTGGGTGAAGCGCTCCAGATGTTTCGTGACCTCCGGCTTGAAGGCGAACATGTGCCAGATTTGCGGGTAGGGCGCGCCGCTCTGGCGGGCCATGCGGATGAGGTCGGAGAAGGCGCTCTTTTCCGCGGGATTCTCTTCGACGCCGCGCAGGAACATGGGCTCCATAGGTGCAGTTCTACCATGGTGCGCCGGGGCGGGCGATTGCGCCATAGTGTTTTTGAGGTAGGGCCCGGGGCAGAAGACCTGACGACGGCCGAATGCAGGCGAAAACGCCTGCTCCACACCGGCAGATGAATGGCTTTGCAGTGCTTGTGGAGCAGGCCTTTGGCCTGCGTCGACTTTGGCACGGGCGGCTGAGGCGGGGGCGCTAGCGCGGCAGTTCGCGCAATCCGCGCGAACGATAGCAGGTCACCAGGGTCGGCGTCTCGCGCCCGGCCGGGTAAGCACCTGAATGGGGGTGGCGTCCATACGGCTCGAGGGACTCTTTTGAGGTTAACCGATCAGGGGACCCACATGGACACCCCAACCGCTGCTAGTCTGATCTGATGAGCGCTCTCGGTATCACGCCGGTGATCCACTTCGTTGAGCGGGAAGGATACGCATTGCTGTTCTTCTGGGTGCTTGCCGAACAGGGTGCGCTGCCCATTCCTTCGGTGCCGCTGCTCATTGCGGTGGGAGCGCTGATCCGCATGGGAAAAATGAACGCGGCAGCCGCGGTGGGGTGTTGTCTCGCCGGTGCGATGCTGGCCGACAGCGTCTGGTTTCATTTGGGACGCCGGCGCGGCAAGCGCATCCTGAGATTCCTCTGCCGCGTCTCGCTGGCGCCCGATTCCTGCGTGCGCCAGACCGAGAACACCTTCCTGAAGTACGGTCTCAACACGCTGCTGATCGCCAAATTCATTCCGGGCCTGAACGCGGTGGCGGCGCCTTTGGCGGGCGATTCCGGGGGCGGCGCCGTTCGTTTTCTTGCGCTCGACGCGGTGGGAATCGTGATCTGGAGCGCCGCCTATATGGGCGTCGGGTACGTCTTCAGCGGCCAGTTGGAACTGGCGTTTGACTATGTCCAGCGTTTGGGCTCAGGGTTTATCGTGGTGCTGACCGGCGCGTTTACGGCGTGGGTGATTTGGAAGGTGGTCCAGCGCCGCCGGTTTTCCCGGCAAATCGAGATGGCCCGCATCACCCCCGAGGAGTTGCGCGATCGCGTGGACGCAGGCGAGCAGCTCTGCATTTTGGATCTGCGCAGCCGGCTGGAAACCGATTCGAGCTCCTTCCCCGGCGTGATCCGCCTGTCCGCCGAGGATCTGACCGCTCACTCGGAGCAGCTTCCCCGCGACCGCGAGATCATTCTCTTTTGCAGTTGTCCGAACGAGGCTTCCAGCGCGCGCGCCGCTCTGGTCCTTAAATCGCAGGGCTTCAAACACGTACGTCCACTGCGGGGAGGCGCGGACGCGTGGGAGGAAATGATGCAGACGGGCCTGACAGACTCGCTCCCGCGCGGCAAAACGCGGGAGCGAGCTTTTACCGACAGAACGATTCGTGCGAAGGAGACTTAGCGGGTCAGCCGCGCCTCCGGGTGCTCGTGCTCCTGATACGTGTTGCGATTCTGAACCCGCTTCTTCGGCGCATGCTCCTGTCGGGCTCTTTGTTGTGGCTTTCTAAGGCCTTGCTTGTTCTTAGCGTTCATACGTGGAACACTCCCTTCGCTCAATGGATACCACACTGAAGGGCTGCGGGGCGCGGGTAAAGAAGCCCACCGCTACCTTGCGTCCGGGCGTAATATGGAGTTTCCGATTCGGGATGGTCATGGAGGCTGACAAGATGGAGAAGCCACTTCGTGTTTGTCCGAAGACTGGAATGCCGCTGAAGAGACCGGCGGAGATTCGCAAAGGGGTGTGGTATTTGCCCCTGTTGGGACTGCTGTCCCTGGCATGGTTCCTGCTTCGCGTACTTCCCAAGCCGAGCCGCGCATCCTACCCTTGTCAGAGGGCGGCTGCCCCGGTTGCGGCGGGCTTCGTCGCCTGGCTGGCCGGTTTGGTGCTGCCGGTCGCCCTCTTTCGAAGGGCGCGGGCGTATTCGAAAACCGTGAGCCCGCGAACGGCCGGCGTGTTGATCGTGTTCGCGATGTCCTTCGCCGCGGTCTGTGAGCTGATGAATTCCTCGTCGTCGCTGGAGGCCTTCGACACCGGCGACGCTCCTTACAAAATGCTGGATGGCCCGCTTTCTCCGGTCGGAACCGGCCGGGGAATTTCACCGGGCCGCGTTGTCTGGGTGCGAGATCCGAACGCGGTCTCATGGAACCTGACTGGCGCCTGGTGGGAGGACGCATACAACAATCAGACGGCCATCGACGGCATGCTTTCACGCTCCATCCAGTGGCTGTCCAACGAAAAGACCGATGAGCGAGCGTGGGATGCGCTCTTCCACTATTTCAACCGGCGCCATCGCCGGGGCGACGTGGGCTACCAGGCGGGCGAGAAGATCGCCATCAAAGTGAACCTGAACAATACGACGGATCACGGCACAATCGGCCGGCTCAATACATCGCCTCATCTGACGCTGTCTCTGGTCAAAGAGCTGGTCACCGCGGGGCACGTGAAGCCCGCCGACATCATCATCATGGATCCCAGCCGTTTTGTTCCGGCGAACCTGTACGACAAGATCCACGCCGTCTACCCGCAGGTGGCGTTCGTGGATCATATCGGAGGCGACGGGCGCATCAAGGCTGAGTTCAAGGCGAACGCCATTCCGTTTTCCATCGCGGGCCGGAATTGCGACGGCATTGCCACCGCGGCCATCGAAGCGACCTACCTCATTGATGCCTCGGTTCTGAAGGGACACGTGTCCTCGGGGGTCACTCTTTCCGCCAAGAATCTGTTTGGGCTGACCAGCATCAATCCCGACTGGCACAAAAACGCTCACGAGCATTTCGCTCCGAACCGCGATGGCACCCCGAGCTACTCGACCTTTACCGATTTCCTGGGTCATAAGGATCTGGGTGAAAAGGTGATGCTCTTCCTGATGGATGCGCTCTATGCCAATGATCGGGTGGACGATCCTCCTCATCTGAAGTGGAAGATGACTCCCTTCAACGACAACTGGCCGGCGAGCCTGTTCGCCTCTCAGGATGGGGTGGCCCTTGATTCCGTAGGTCTGGATTTCCTGAGATCGGAGTGGCCGCACCTGGTGGACCTCTCCTATTCCGACGACTATATGCGCGAGGCGGCGCTGGCGGATAATCCTCCCTCCGGGACGTTCTACGATCCGGAGCGAGACGGGATCAGGTGCACCAGCCTGGGCGTCCATGAGCACTGGAACAACGCCATCGACAAGCAGTACTCGCGCAATCTTGGGAAGAACCAGGGCATCGAGCTGTACGGCCCCAACTAATAGGGCGCGCGGCGCGTGCATCCAGAAGCGGCTGCTGACCTATTGAAACAAAAGCAATAATCCGATAAGCAGGTTGATCGGACTCGCGTTGCGATCCCCGCGGAGAGCTGACTCACAGATGAAGGGACCGGGCCACCGACGACCTGCAAATCTAACCGTTGGCGTGGTTTGCGCGCTACTGCTGATTCCATCCGGTTGCCGGGTCCGCCGCCAGCCGTGGGTCAGGACCACGGTGAGGCAGGTCCGCGAGCTTTCCGCCGAGCAACTGCAGAGGGGAATACCCGTGCAATTGCGGGGCGTGGTCACCTACTGTGACCGTCAGCTCAATTTGTTTTTCCTCGAAGACTCCACGGGCGGAATCCGCATCGATCACTCCGCCGACATTGGGTCGTTCGAACCCGGACAAGCATTGGAAGTCTCCGGAATCGTCGGCTCCGGCGGTGATGCACCTCTGATCGTCCAGCCACAGGTCCGGGCCATTGCCTCGGCCAGGATTCCCGATGCACCGGTTGTTTCGCTTTTGGACATGCAGTCCGGCAGATTTGATTACCGGCGCGTAGCCGTGCGCGGCGTGGTTCACGACGTCACCATGGACAACCGAAACCTGCTGGCGGTGGACATGGTTGTGGGCGGCGTACCGGTGGAGGGGACCGTCTTCACATTTTCCGATAATATTCCACCTTTTGCTGGAGCCTCCATCCTGGCCAAAGGTGTGATGAGCAGCGCGCGCGATTCGTACGGCAAATCAACGGATCTGCGGTTATGGATTCCGTCGCTTGACGACGTCGCGATCGAGCGGCCGGCGCCCGCACTCGACAAGCTGCCCGTTCGGAGGGTTGGCGACTTCACACGGATGGCCGGCCGAGCGCCGCCGCCCGAGGAGATTCGCATTCGCGGCCGCTGCAGCCGCGATGAGCCCGCACTGGGCGCGATTCTGAGCGATGGGACGGGGCGCATTCGCATCCGCCCTCGGGGGTATTCCGAGGAATTGCCGGAGGGCGACATTGATGTTGCGGGCTTCCTGAAATACGAGTCCGGCGTTCCCGTACTGGACGCGGCGGTTCTGGTGAAGAACCAGCCGGCGGACGGGAAGTTCCGGCCGGTCGGATCGGAAGTCCTGAGCAATATCACGCAAATCCCGCGAATGCCGGCGAATCAGGCCAGATATGGGTATCCGGTGCACGTGCTGGCGACGGTGACCTATGCGGATCCGGTGGCGCACAATCTGTTCGTTCAGAACCAGACGGGCGGGATCTATGTCCTGGCCGACGGCGCGCGGACGCTCGCCCGGCTTCGCGCCGGCGACGCTGTGGAGGTGGACGGTGTCACCATCCCCGGGCAGTTTGCAGCCAGCATTGGGAAAGCCGCGGTTCGTGTGCTTGGCCGTGGCAAAATGCCCGAGCCTTCCAGCGTCGCTCGGGAAAGCGTGTTCCTCGGACGCGCCGACAGCCAATGGGTGGAACTGGATGGGGTGGTGCAAGGCCAGGACACCTGGTCCACACATGCGCTGGTGTTGCTGGCCTGGGGGACCCACACGTTCAGGGCGCACCTGGTGGACCTGCCCGCGTTGCCCGCAAGCTGGTATGGCGCCAGGCTGCGCTTGCGCGGCGTAGCGGGCGCGGTGTTTAACCCTCACCGGCAATTGATCGGGTTCCAGATGTTCGTTCCGGGACGGGAATACGTGACGGTGTTGCAGCCCGCCCCCGCGGATTTATTCACCCTTCCCATGCGGAGCATTAACACGCTGCTGCAGTTCTCCCCCGATGAAGACCCGGGGGCTCTGGTGCACGTGCGCGGCATGGTGACGTTGAACCACCGCAGCGGCCCCACATGGATACGCGGGGTTGGGGGTGCGCTGACCATCCGGGACCATGCGCCGGTGGAGCTGTCTCCCGGAGACGTTGTAGACGTCGTGGGATTCCCGGCACGGGGTCCGTTCACGCCGGAGATCCAGCATGCGGTAGCAAGGAAGACCGGATCGGGCCCCCCTCCGGTACCCATCGAAATCACCGCCGATGAAGCCCTGGATGGTCTTCACGATGCCGAGCTGATCGGCATCGACGCCATTCTCGAGGAGCAGGTGAACGGAGCGACGGAAACCGTCCTGCACCTGCGATCCGGCAGAACCAGTTTTGAGGCTCGCGTGGACAACCGGCCGGGCATGCCCACGGTCGCGGCAGGGTCGCTGCTGCGAGTAACCGGTATCTGTTCGGTGGAGGTGGATTCCTCTCATGAGCGGGTTTTCGCGCGGGGCTTTACTCTGCGGATGCGGTCTCCCTCCGACGTGGTGGTGATTCGTGGCGCTCCATGGTGGACACCCGATCGCACCTTGCGGGCGCTGGGCATCGCGATTGGCGCGGGGCTGCTGGCGTTCGCCTGGGTGATCGTACTGCGCCGGAGGGTCCTTCACCAGACCAAGGATCTGAGAAACGCCCGCGATGCCGCCGAAGCCGCCAACAAGGCGAAGAGCCAGTTTCTGACCACGATGAGTCACGAGATTCGCACGCCGATGAATGGCATCCTCGGCATGACCGAGCTTGTCCTCGACGGCGAATTATCCGAACAGCAGCGCGAGGATCTGGAAATCGCCAGAAACTCCGGCCAGTCCCTGATGTCCCTGTTAAACGACATCCTCGATTTATCGAAGATCGAAGCGGAGAAGATCGAAATCGAGTCCGCGCCGATGGATGTTTACGAGTGTGTTGCCGAGGCCATGCGCGTATTGCAGGTCAGATCGCGCGAGAAGCATATCGATCTGGTCTCTCGCGTGGATGCCGCCGTCCCCAGATTCGTGAAAGGAGACTACACACGCATTCGTCAGGTGCTCCTGAACCTGGTTGGCAACGCGATCAAGTTTACCGAAGAGGGACACGTCGCGGTGGCTGTGGAAATGGAAGGGGCCGCCCCGGAAGGCGACTGGATCCTTCGCTTCACCGTTTCCGATACCGGCATCGGTATTCCCGAGGAGAAGCAGAAGCTGGTATTCGAAGCGTTCCAGCAAGCCGACGGCAGCACCGCGCGGAAGTATGGCGGAACGGGTCTGGGCCTGGCCATTTGCTCGATGCTGGTGGATCTGATGGGCGGCGAAATCGGTCTGGAAAGCAAGCCTGGACACGGTAGTACGTTCCGCTTCACCGTGCGGGTTTCGCCGGTGGAATCAATGGAGTCTTTGTTGCCCCTGCCATCGACAAGGCGCCCCGCCGCGGTCGTGGAAGATGGTGAAGCGCGCCCTCTCCACGTCCTGGTGGCTGACGACAACGCAGTGAATCAGAAACTGGCGAGCCGGGTTATAGAGAAGCTCGGCCACAAGGTGACGGTGGTGAACAACGGACAGGAAGCGGTCCAGGCAGCGCGCGGCGGCGGCTTCGATGTGGTCCTGATGGACGTCGAGATGCCGGAAATGGACGGCTTTGAGGCGACGTCGTTGATCCGCGCCCAGGAGCATTCGCCTCGACGCGTTCCGATCGTCGCGATGACCGCGCATGCCATGCTGGGCGACCGGGACCGGTGCATCCAGGCGGGCATGGACGACTACTTGTCCAAGCCGATTTCCACGATGGAGCTGGCTGCCCTGCTGACCAGATTGTCCAGCAGCCAGGCGACTGTAACAGCCGAATAGGTCGCTAAACTGGCGGAGAGGGGGGGATTCGAACCCGGACGCCCCCGCAAGCCGTTGAGAGAAAAAGCACAACGACCGCATCGCGCTGTCTCTCCCGTGCGCTCCCGTGCCCGACAAAAACAGACACCAAACAAGACACCAAACTGGCTGAGAGACTGTTTTTCTCAGCCAACTCCCCTCGATGAGGTCGTGCGGCTCGTTCCAGAAAGCATGATCGAACACGGCGACGAGATCCCCGCAGAGCCCTCCGACGAGGTACAGGTGACGGTCGATCCACGCGTTGCCATCAACGTCTGATCCATGAGCGTAAACTATGCGCTGTTGCGCAGTCTGACCGCTCGCGAAATCATCTGCTCCGATCCGCGACGGCTTCGGCCGGGATCGCGGTCCCGGTTCCCATCCGAAACAAAATCAACGTGCTCGCCACGTTCCTATCGCGGTTCAGGAGCCGATGGAGTTTCCTGATGCGCGAGGAATAAACCAAAGTTGTACTTCCGCGCAAACGCAGGAATCGCGGCTTCTCCCTGTGCGCCCGTGTCCCGATTTCTGAAGAGGACAGAGCAACCGTTTGCGATTCCGCATCGCCCCGTGACCTCAAGTCCGCGGGAGATTCTCAGAGCTGAAAAGGTATGACGATTGTGTCCTTTTACTACAGTGGGCTTTTCTTCTGAACTTTGTCTGAACTATATCTGAACACAATGTGATTGCTGGCATCTTTCGGCTATAAAAGCGTGATTCAAAGGACGGTAAGATCGTAACGATTCGTAACTATCGTGTGTTGGGGGCACAATCCACTCTTTTCGCTGGCGGCTTTCCTGTCTACAATGGAGATGCTCCACCACAATCCAGCCAACATGCCACAGAGTGAAGGGCACCGTGTAATCGAATTTGGACGATTCACCGCCGACCTCCGGAGCGGAGAACTAAAGGAGGGAGCGAAACGGGTGGCGATTCAGGGGAAGGTGCTCGAATTATTAAGCGCCCTGCTCGAACATCCGGGAGAGCTGGTAACCCGCGAGACGCTCTACGCGCGCCTGTGGCCCGGAATGGCCGGCGATCATCAGCGTGGATTGGACACGGCAGTCAAGAAACTGCGGAAAATGCTGGGTGATCCGGCGGATAGACCCCTCTATGTCGAAACGCTTCCGCGGCGGGGATACCGGCTGCTGATGCCGGTTTTCGGCGTCGAGCCGCCGGAGAAGGCAGATCCGGCGGCAGGAAAAACCGCTGTACCCTGGGTGGCTGGGCCGAAGCAAACCGATTCCGAGGCCGGGCGGCTGTACCTCCAGGGCTACCACTGCTGGAACAAGCGCACCCCGGCGTCGCAGAACCAGGCACTGGCCCATTTCCTGCGCGCGCTGGCGCTGGATCCGACAAACAGCGACTACAACGCAGCCATTGCCGTGACGCATTTGATGCGAGCCTGGCACGGCGTGGAACGTCCTATCGATTGCATCGCGGAGGCAAAGTCGGCGGCTCTGACCGCGCTGATGCACAATTCCGCCCAGGTGCTCGCGCACATGGTGCTTGCCACGGCGCGCGGGGCCTTCGATTACGATCTGAAAGGCGCAGTTGTGGATTTACGCGCCGCAATTGAGGCCGCTCCCGTGCATCCGTGGGCATATCTCCAGCTTGGCATGTTCCTGATCGCGGTTGCGTTGCTTTGGCAG
>CAYVPZ010000059.1:0-12502 GCA_964453955.1 uncultured Solibacteraceae bacterium
GGTTGGGGACCTGCTGCAACAGTTGGTTTCCGAGCGAAAGGTCCGCTGTCGGCAATTGATCGTAGTTCAGGCCGCCCTGAGCCAGTTTGATGCCATGATTCCCAACGTAGCTGGCATCGATCAGGTCGCTCTTGGTCAGGGCATACTGGATTCCGACCATCCACTGCTCCATGTACGGGTCGGGCCGGTTGAGCTGCGAACCGCTCGTGCCGTAGCCGACGTTGGTCATAGCGCCCGTGCTGTTGCCGGTTTGCGGAAGCGGGCCGTTGGGAAACGGATTGTCGAGGGTGTTCAGCGGCGTGTAGCCGTCGGACGTTGTGGTTACCCAGGGCGTGCTCTGCCCGTAACCCTGGCCATTTCCCTGTCCAAAGAAAGAAGGCACGTAGTAGAGGCCGAATCCGGCTCTGACGACCAGCTTGTCCATCGCCTGATAGGCGAGGCCGAGCCGCGGAGCGAAGTCTTTCCAGGTCGGATTGTAAAGTCCGCGCCCGGCGCCGCCGACGCCATTGTAAACGACAGTGCCGAGGACCGTCGAGCCAAGCGCCGAACTGATCGGATTGGTGGCGGTGAAGTCGAAATAGTTCTGCTGGTTGTAGCGTTCCGTGGGCGCGGACTGATATTCCCACCGAATACCCAGATTCAGCGTGAGCTTCCGAGTGATTTTCCAATCGTCCTGGAAGTGGGTACCGTAATAATGCTTGGAGGTGAATGGCTTAAAGGAGACGCCGGTGGAGCCTCCCGTCCCGACTCCGAGCAGCATTGAAGCGATGGAGTTGCCGCTCTCGCTTGGGTCCGCGGTCTCGGGGTTCGGTCCCGCCGTGGAGACGGAGCCAAAGTCGAACGTCGTGGGATAAATACGTCCGCCGCCGGTCTGGCTCACCACTTCCATGAAGCCCATCGACATGGAGTGGGAACCATGGACTTTACTGACGTCGGCCGACCAGGTTAAATCATTGCGGGGGAAGCCGCCTTGGCCGGCCCCGTTTTGCGGACCCAGCGGGGCATAGCCGCTCACTGAAACAACCGGAAACTGGTTCGAGGTTGCATTGATGAAGGATGGCAGGCCGAGCTGCGTAAAATCAAACGGGTAGCCCTCCATAACATTGCCTTCAAACCAGTGATTGTAGCCCGCGTTGAGGCTGAAAACGGTCGTCGGATTGAGCACCCATGTTACACCGCCGGCGCCGTCCAGACGGTTGTTGGGATTCATGGATCCCGGTCCGCCCGGATCGTTGCCGTAATAATCTGCCTCCTCCACCTTAGACTCGTCTTTATTCGACCAGCGAAGGAACATGCGCAGGCTGTCGGTGAAATTGTGGTCGAGCCGGATGCCATACTCGTCGGAGGTCGCCGCGGCGCTGGCTGAGGCCGAGAAGTTGTTTATCAGCGCGCTGTTCGTCGGGGTGGGATAGAACGCCATCAGTTTGGCAGCAACCGAGCTAATCATGTTTGTGGGGATGATATTCCCCGGAAACGGCGTGCGTGAGAATCCGCTCGCTGTCGCTACCGTGCTGAACGGGTTGTATATGATCTGGGAAATGCCTGAGAAATCTCCACCCTTCTCGGCCGCCGTTGGCATAGTGAGGGTGACTGGCCCCGGAGTGCCCTGGCGCAGTCCTTCGTAATACGCGAAGAAGAAGGTCTTGTTGCGCTGCTTGTAGATGCCGGGGATGTAAGCCGGTCCGCCGCCGGCGACGCCAAACTGGTTGCGCCTGAACGGCGTCCTGGGGATGCCGTCGGCGTTGTTGAAGAAGAAGTTGGAATCGAGGTCGGAATTGCGAAGGAACTCGAACGCGTCTCCGTGAAGGCTGCTGGTACCGGATTTGGTGATGACGTTGTACACGTTGCCGGTACTCCACCCGTATTCCGCAGTGAAGCTGTTCGTCTGGATCCTCGCTTCCTGAACCGATTCCATGGAAGGCACATAGATGACGCCGCCCCAATCGGCAGCGGTGTCCCAGTGGCCGTCGAGCAGGTATGCGCTGGTCCCAAAGTAGCCGCCCCCGAAGTTAAGGAAGGAGATATCCTGATCGGCGGTGCCGGATTGTCCTCCTCCATTGACTACCTGAAACTGATAGGAGTTGTTCACCGAGGAGTTCGTCGACACCAGACCAAAAGCGCTGCGGAAATCGACCGGAAGCTGATCGATCTGCTGCTGGTTCAAGTCCGAGGAAACGTTAGCGTTGTCGGAGGCCAGGATGGTCCCCTCGGCAGTGACCGTCACCTCGCTCTGTACCGCTCCCAGTTGCATGGCGACATCCTGATTTGCGGATTGTCCCGCTTCCAGGGCAATACCTGATTGCTTGAAGGCTGAAAACCCGTTGGCTTCCACCGTCAGCGCGTAGGTTGCCGGCGGCAGCAGAGCGAGAGAGTATCGCCCCTCCGGGTCGGTTGCATAGGTTCGGGTGATGCCCTTCTCCAGGCTGGCCAGGGTGACCTTCGCCCCTGGAACCGCCGCTCCAGAACTATCGTGCACAACTCCGCTCAGCGACGCGCTGAACGCCTGTGTCTGGGAATAGACTACAGGATAGAAGGTTGCGAGCGCGATGAGCAACATGGGCCCAACTGAACGAGCCAACCCACCGCGCCCACTGATCATGACTGTGGACATGGAATCTCCTTGCGACAGAGCACTCAAAACGCCGTTGCGGCCTGAACCCATTCAGCGGTAAAGTTAAGGTATATCCTCGAAGGCTTGCAAGGTTCTTTACCGTGATGTAACCTGCTAAGTCTCTCACTTGCAACCGCCTGCCGAAGGATGTAAAGTACCTCCAAAGGATTGTGGGTGGATGGGACTGGCGCCAGTGGGCAAAGACGATGCCGCGGTCGGCCACGACGATGCGGTCCGCATCCGGGAGACACTGCGGCATATCCTCGAAAGTGGCCCTTTCCGCGGTACCCGCCAGTGTCAGAGTCTGTTGACGTGGGTGGTGGAACACACTCTGGCCGGGGAAAGCGACCAGCTTCGCGAGCGCGTCATTGGCACCGAAGTTTTCGGCAGAATCCCGGGCTACGAGCCCAGCGACGATTCCATCGTGCGCGTCCGCGCCGCCGAGGTCCGCAAGAGGCTGGCTCAGTACTATCAGTCGAGCGGCGTCGATGAACTTGTCAGGATCGAGATTCCACCAGGTTCCTACAAGGCGGTTTTCCAATGGAGGGCCGACCAGCCCATCACGCCGGTATCGCCAGAGCCGGATGTGCGGAAGTTCCGATGGTGGTGGGTGCTCGGCGCGGTCCTGGGGATTGCCGCGATTGCTGTGAGCGCCATGGTGGCACGCGGTCTCCGCTCCACGCCCTCCCCGACGTCTTCAGCGATGGACCAGTTCTGGGCACCAGCATTGAACAGCCCGAAGCCAATCCTTATCTACAACCCTACCACGCCGATCTTTCGGTCTCCCGACTTTACCAGTTCCGCGCACAACCTTGTACCCGTTCGCGACCAGTACATGACTATTGGCGACGCGTACACCAGCGTCGTGCTCACTTCGCTGTTCGCGCGAAGAGGAAAACTCTATCAGATGCGCTATGGCACCGATCTCAGTTTCGGCGATCTGAGATACCAGCCCTCGATTTTGATCGGCGCCTTCGACAACGTCTGGACGCTGCAGACCACGGAAGATCTGCGGTTCGTCTTCGACAAGCACCCGACGATTCGCGACCGGTCGGATAACCGATTGTACACACTGCCGAACATGACGCCGGACGGACGCACACCCGAAGATTACGCGATCGTCTCACGCGTCTTCGACTCCAACACCGGCGAGCTTCTGATCGTGGCGGCCGGAATCACACAGTATGGCAGCCGCGCAGCGGGGGAATTCCTCACATCTCCGCAGCTCTTGACCGCTCTGGCCGTGAAGGCGCCACACGACTGGCCGAAAAAGAATCTTCAAGTACTGTTGCACACGAAGATCGTCGGCGATACGCCCGGCCCCCCGAGTATCGTCACAACGTATTTCTGGTAGAGTTCCCGAGACATCCAGCGACGGAGCGGGGCTTGGTGAGCTTTCCGGCCGCCGAGGCCATCTGTCCGGTCCGGCCAGGCCTGTGATAGGCTGCTTTCATATGAGCTCCCGTCGGGCCTTCCTTGCGTCCCTTCCAGTAACCGCATCAGTTAGCGCTATTTGGCCGCCAGCCAGCAGCGCCTCCGACTTCTCCCCTCGCCTGCAGCCGCTTCCGGTTGGAACGGTGAAACTCCTGCCCAGCCCGTTTCTGGATCGCACCAGGCTGAATCGAGAGTACGTCGTCAGCCTCAGGGACGAGAACCTGCTTCAGAACTTCTACCTCGAAGCCGGCCTGTGGAACCCGGTTCTCCGCATGAGTTCTAAGAACGCGCGGGAGCGCGGAGGAGACATGCACTGGGGGTGGGAGTCGCCCACCTGCGAGCTCCGCTGGCATTTCCTCGGCCACTGGCTTTCGGCGGCGGGTTATATTTCCGCGACGAACTCGGATGTCGACGTCGGCGGCAAGCTCGGGTACGTCGTCTCTCAGCTCGCCCGCGTCCAGCAGGAGAATGGCAGCCGTTGGGCGGCCGGGCCACGTCCCGCGTCATGGCGCCGGACGCCCATCAGGTGCAAGAGGAGCAATTGATCGCATGCTAACCGGAATATGGAATGCCGCCATCTGGTCGACATTGGGGCTGGTGCTGACGACCATCGCGATGCAGGCAGCTGAACAGAAACTTGTTTCACCAGGCAGTGGGCTGACGATTGTCGTCTCCGATGATCACGGACTGGCGTTCCGCGTTGAAGCCCAGGGGAAGACCATTGTGACAAGTTCGCCGCTGGGTCTGGAATTCGAGGGTGGTGTAAATCTGGGCCCTGAGGCGGTGATCACCAGGACCGTGAGAGCACGGCACGATGGTCAATGGGAGAACCTTTTTGGGGCGAATCGGGTGGTTCGCGATCGCTGGCGTGAAATGCATCTTACGCTGGAAGAGCCTGGCCCACCGCGCCGCACGTTCGGTTTGATCGTTCGCGCATACGACGACGGGGTCGCGTTTCGCTATGAGCTCCCTGAAAGCACGGGACTCGGGCGTTTCGTCCTGACAAATGAGCTTACAGAATTCCGCTTCTTGAAGGACTATCGCTGCTGGGCCGGCGGAGAATCCCCGGCGACGGAAGCACGTTATGGAGAATCGCGAATAAGCGCCATCCCCTCAGGAAAGCCCGGGCAGCCCTTTAGAAGCATACTCCCGTTGCTCGTGGAAACCCCGGCGGGCTATCTTGCCATCTCCGAATCCGATTTGCTCGATTGGGCCGGCATGTCGGTCACCGGCACCGGCACAACCGCGGTAAAGGTGACCCTCGATTCACGCGCGGACGGTCAAAGGGTGGTGGTCTCATCGGCGCCCCGTGTCAGTCCGTGGCGCGTCTTGATGTATGGACGCACCGCGGCAGCTCTCGCCGGCTCCAACCTGATCGCAACGCTCGCGACGCCCAGCCGTTTGCAGGATACTTCGTGGGTCAAAGCGGGCGCCTGCGCCTGGGATCCCTGGTGGACGGGGAAGAACCCCTACGATCCTGACCCCAGCCACACCGCCGTGCTCGCGCGGGGCACCACGGCAGCAGACAAGGAATACATCGACCTTGCTGCCGAAATGGGCTGGCCTTACCAGCTGATGGACTGGTTCTGGTACAAGAACATGACGCTCTACAGCAAGTCACTCCAATCCACGCCCAACCCGGAGCTGCCCGATTTCACGCAGTCCGACCCGGCGATCAATATCCGCGAGCTGGTTCAATACGCCAAATCGAAGAATGTCCGCCTATTTATATGGGCGCACTCGCTCGACGTTGAAACGTTCGGCGTCGAAAAGGCTCTCGCATATTTCGCCGAGCAGGGCTTCGCCGGTGTCAAGATCGACTTCGTCAACAGTCAGTCGCAGGAAGCGGTCCAATGGTGCGAAAAAGTCCTCGCGACGGCGGCGCGACATCACCTCATGATCGATTTTCACGGGATGTACAAGCCTACCGGCATGGCGCGCACTTATCCCAACTTCATCACCCAGGAAGGCGTGCTCGGCAACGAATACAACAAGCTGCCCGGCAATCAGTGCACGCTGCTGCACACTATCACGTTGCCCTTTACCCGTGCCCTGCTCGGCCCCATGGACTTAACGCCGGGCGGTTTCCTTAATCGCCCTCCAAAGGACTTCAGGATAGCTGTGCCGGCCGAAGTGATGGGTACACGTTCCCGCCAGCTTGCGATGACTGTGATTTATCCGAGCCCGCTGACTGTGATGTGCGACAGTCCGATGAACTATCGCGGACAGGCCGGACTCGAGTTTCTTCGCGGGATCCCTACAGTGTGGGATGAAAGCGTGGTGCTTTCGGGCGAAGTCGCCAAGTCTATTGTGGTCGCCCGCCGTTCCGGTGAGCGCTGGTACGTTGCAGCGATGAACGGCGGAGACAGCGCACAACTACAGGCTCCCCTAAGATTTCTCGGAAAGGGGAGATGGACATTGCGCAGTTTTGCCGACAAGGCGGATTCGTCTGACTACGAAGCCGCGGTGGAATCCACGCGCGACGTGGACGCGAAATCCGTGCTGCCGGTCTCGCTCGCTCCCGGCGGCGGCTTTGCCGGGATCATCAGCAAAGCGAAGTGACGAGAACGGAAGTACGGCCAGGCGATCCAGCGGGCTGCAATCTAACCGCCACGGCTAACGGCATAGTGGCACGTTGTGGCCCTCAAGAGACGCAGTTGGTCCATGTGGGGTTAGGTTCAATGGGTGTTTCGCGAACGCTGACAATCGGCAAGCGCAACGGCGCCTATGAAGGTATTTTGAAGAAGCGCACCTTGCGCATTGTGCTTGTGAACCAGCGTCAAGGGGCGGCCTGAAAGAATCGGCCAAGGCGCGCGCCGTGGCGCATTTGGGCAAAAGAAATCCATGTAAGACTGCCCTGAAGCACAGGAGGTTCCAGGTTGAAGCTCAATCGATTTGCGATAGCGGTACCATTCCTGCTCGGCTCCGCGTTATTCGGACAACAGACGAGCAACGCGCCATACCTGAATCCGGATCTGCCGCCCGAACAACGCGCCGCCGATCTCGTCTCCCGAATGACGCTGGAGGAGAAGGTGCTGCAGATGCAGAGCACCGCTCCCGCGATTCCGCGCCTTGGTGTGCCCGCCTACGACTGGTGGAACGAGGCGTTGCACGGCGTGGCGACGGGCCGCGCCACCGTGTTTCCGCAGGCAATCGGACTTGCCGCCATGTGGGATCCCGGCCTGCTGAATCGGGTGGCCGACATCATCTCGACAGAAGCGCGGGCCAAGTATAACGACGCTCTGATTCATCCCAGCGAGACAACGACGGCAATCCTTCCCGGACGCACGGCGGGGCTGACCTACTGGTCGCCGAACATTAACATCTTCCGGGATCCCCGGTGGGGTCGCGGTCAGGAAACTTACGGAGAAGATCCTTATCTGACCGGTCGGATGGCGGTTGCGTTCGTCAGTGGAATGCAGGGGAATGATCCTCACTATTTGAAGGTTGTCTCCACGCCGAAACACTACGCGGTGCACAGCGGCCCCGAGCCGCAGCGGCACGTCTTTGATGTGAGGATCAGCGAGAGCGACTTGGTGAACACGTATCTCGTGGCGTTCCGGGCCGCAGTCACCGAAGGTAAGGCCGATTCGATCATGTGCGTTTACAACTCCGTTGACGGAGTGCCCGGGTGTGCCAGCACGGATCTGCTGCAGAAACGGCTACGGGAACAGTGGGGATTCCAGGGCTACGTCGTGAGCGATTGCGGCGCTGTGGGCGACATCTACCACAGTCACAAATACACGTCCACGCTGGGCGGCGCGGCTGTGGCGGCGGTCAAGGCCGGAACGGACCTCACGTGCGGCACGGAATACAGGACCCTGACGGACGAGGTGAAGGCCGGCCACATCACCGACGCCGAGATCGGCCGATCCGTCGAACGCCTCTTCGTCGCGCGATTCCGTCTGGGAATGTTCGATCCGCCTGAGCGGGTTCCCTATTCGAAGATTCCGATCTCCGAGAACGATTCGATCGCTCACCGGCAGGCGGCGCGGGAGGCAGAGCGGGAGGCGATCGTGCTGCTGAAGAATGACGGAGGCGTGCTTCCCCTGAGGCAGTCGGTGCGCAGGATCGCCGTTGTCGGCCCTTCGGCCGCCGACCCAATTGATGTGCTGGGCAGTTACAATGGCATCTCATCAAAACAGGTGACGCCACTGGAGGGTATCGAACGGCAGTTCCCAGGAGCGCGGGTGCGGTATGCTCTCGGCGCAACCTACACGGCGAGCACCTTCGCTCTGGTTCCTTCGACGTTTCTGGAGCCGGGGGAAGGCGAGGGGCAGGGGTTGCAGGCCGAATACTTCGACAATTTCGATCTGCAGGGGCAGCCGAAACTCCGGCGGATTGAGCCCCGCCCGTATTTCGACATGGGTATGGAAGACCCGGCCGTAGTGGCTGCCGTCGGAGAGAACAAATACTCAGTGCGTTGGACGGGAACGCTGATGCCACCGGCGACGGGCGAGTACGACCTCACGGTCAAGACCGGCATGTGGAACTTCACCGGCAGGGCCCGGTTGTTCCTCGACGACAAGGAGGTCACCTTCGGTACGGGTCCTTCCACCCAAATGACCTCGACGCAAGCTGCGTCCGGCCCGCGGCGCACCGTGCGCGCGCTCGTCCAATTGGACGGCGGACGGAAGTACAACCTGCGTGTTGAATACCGGCAATCGGGTTCCGGTGGTTCACTTGAGCTCGGATGGGTTCCGCCGGAGGACTCGGCCCTGGCCGAGGCTGAGACGTTGGTGAAAAACTCCGACGTGGCAATTGTCTTCGTCGGGTTGAGTTCCGAACTGGAAGGCGAGGAGATGCGCGGTGTGAACATGCCTGGCTTCCTCGGAGGCGACCGCACCAGTCTGGATCTGCCGGCGCCACAAGAGAAGCTGGTGGAAGCCATGATCGCAACGGGCAAACCGGTGGCTGTCGTGCTGACCAGCGGCAGCGCCGTCGCGTTGAATTTCGCGGCGCAACGCGCCAATGCAGTGCTGGCGGCATGGTACGGCGGAGAGGAAGCCGGTAACGCCATCGCGGAGACTCTGGCCGGCGTCAACAATCCAGCGGGTCGCCTCCCCGTGACTTTTTACAAGAGTGTGGATCAGCTGCCACCGTTCACCGACTACGCCATGAAAGGCCGCACCTATCGGTATTTCAAGGGCGATCCCCTATACCCGTTCGGATTCGGGCTGAGCTACTCGAGCTTTGCGTACTCCGATCTGCGCGCGAAGCGGATGTCAAAGGGCGCCGAGATCAGAGCCACTGTGAAGAACACTTCCTCCCGCGAAGGCGATGAAGTGGTCGAGCTATACATTGGAGGCGGCGCAGGAGACGATGCGCCCATACGAAGTCTGCGTGGTTTTCAGCGAATTCATCTGCGCGGCGGCGAGAGCCATCAGGTCAGGTTCACGCTGGGCAGGGAAGACCTGCCGATATCCACAGTGAACATCAGTGTCGGCGGAGGCCAGCCATGGGGAGAAATACCCCACGTGCGGGGAAGGCTGTAGTCAACGACCGTGACAGCGGTTTGGTGGTAGACTGTGACTCGCCGAAGCGCACCCTGGCCTGCAACCCCCCAGGTCCTCGTGGACCGAATCAAGGAGATTAAAACCCGGCGCCGGCCGCGGGAAGAAACGACGCTTCGAGCCCGCCCAGCGCACCGCCCGTCATCAACAGTGGAGCCAGGACGCCGCCCGACGTGCCCGACCCCAGCGAGACCGCCCAAATGGTCGATTTCACAAGCAGGATTCCCAGCAGCAGACCGATGGCGCCGTTGCCCTGCAGGACCGAAGCGATGGTGTCGTAGCCGACGCCGAGGGCCTGCGGGAAGATCATGCCTCCGATGCCGATCACCAGGCCGCCGATAGCCGACCACCACATCCAGTGAATGGGCAGTTTTGCAAACGCGTCCTCGGCAGCATAAACGGCGCCAGTAAGTAACGCCGAGAGGGCGCCGGCGAGAAGACCGCAGATTACACAGCCGATCAGCCCATCCGGGCCAATGAATACAGGGTTCGGCGGAGTCGGGAACAGCGGACCAAGACCGATGATGTATCGCCGCGCGGCGCCCGCGGTGGCACTCGCCAACGCCACTGGAATCAGACTGCGTGGCTTCCATTCGAAGAGCAGCAGCTCGACGGCAAGCAGGATTGCCGACAACGGCGCCGCGAACGTCGCTGACATGCCTGCCGCAGCCCCGGCCACAAGCAGGGTTTTCCGTTCGGCGCTGGTGAGATGGAAGAACTGCGCGATCATAGATCCAAATGCTCCGCCGGTCATGATGATGGGGCCTTCCGCACCGAAAGGTCCACCGGTTCCAATGGACAACGCCGCCGACAACGGCTTGAGAATGGCCAGCCGTGGTTGCACCTTGCTACCACTGATGAGAATGGATTCGATGGTTTCCGGTATGCCGTGCCCGCGAATCCGTTCAGAGCCGTATCGGGCCATGAGGCCGATAATCAACCCACCGGCGATAGGCACAAGCAATGCCCACCAGCCCATGTGGTTGCCCGCAGGCGAGACCAGCGCGCTGCCGAGGCGCTAGTAGTAGAAGAGATTCGTGAAAAGCCCGATCAGGCCTAGCAGAGCGAGCGCCACGTACGCGCCAATCAGGCCAATGAACATGGCCATCACAGCGATGGGCAATACGCGGATTGTGGTGGTGAAATCGCCCAGCTTTTCGAGTTCGAGCGACCGTTTCATGTGCGGCCCAGCACCTTGCTCAATGTCTTCATCAATTCGGGGCCCGCTCCCCGCAGTTCTTCATGGTGCGCAACCGACAAGCTGTGTAACAAGGCCTCCCCCTTTTTCGTGAGGCGAACCAGAACCTCGCGGTGATCCGTTTCCGCCGGTTCGCGCTCTACCGCGCCGTGTTCGGCAAGGCGATTCACCAGTTCCACGGTGCTGTGATGGCGGATCAACATCCGCGAAGCGAGCTCGCTAATCGTGGGCTTCACATCGTCCGGCAGGCCCTTGATGGCCAGCAGAAGCTGGTGCTGTTGTGGCTCGATTCCGGCGGCGCGCGCCTGGTCCTCACTGAACCGCAGAAACCGGCGGATCTGATAACGGAATTCCGCCAGCGCCTGAAACTCGCGGGTAGTAAACTGTGCCGTCCTTGCCACCACAGACATATCGTAGCACGATATATATCTGGCCCATTCAAAGGTGCCGTGATTGGCTCCGCGAGGACCTTTTCCCCTGACGCTGTGGCGAGGCGGCAACCCAAGAAGCGAGCGCTTGAACCCTCGCTGTTTCTACTCGCCTCGTCCCTTGGCGGTCAGGAGGGCGGATTTCAATCCACTGCTTTCTCCGTCCGCACCGCAAACCGATACAGCAGAAAACAAATCAGAAACAAGCCCCCGGAAACAAGCGCGCCGGGTAGAGCCACTCCCCGATGTCCCGCGAGGTACGATTCCAGAGTTGCGGTGAGCAGCCACATCTGGACGATCAACAGGATCACAACGAACACAATAGCCGCACTTACCACGGTCTGCCGGCGGCGGCGCACTTCGCTGGTTATCACGCTCATCGCGCGGCCTCTCCTGAATCGACGGCGAGCGCCACGAGCTGATCTCCGCGCTGTTCGATTTCGATGCGCGGCAAGGGCCGCGGTGGCGGACCCTGCAACACCCGGCCATCCTCTATTGAGAAGTAGCCCTCGTGGCACGGACACTCCAGCCGGTCGTTCTTCTTGGAGTAGTAAACCGCGCACGAAAGGTGCGTGCACTTCTGGCTGAACGCCGCCAGCTTCCCCGACGCCGCGCGCACTAGGATACAGGGGTCGTCCGGACCAGGATAAGTGAACAGCTTCACTTCGCCGGGGGAGATCGCGGACGCGGAGGCGATCACTCGTTCCGGGAACGCGCCGTGCGCGCGGGCGAACAGCGACTTCACCCAGATCCATACATTGCCCGCGAACATGCCAAAGCTGACCAGCACGAGAAACTTCATGAACTGGCGCCTCAGGACATACTTATCCTCGGCAGCATGGACGCTGAATTCCTCAGTCCACAAAGGCTTGTTCGAAGAACTGTTCGGCATTGTCCTCTTCCCAGATGTAGTCGCTGACATCCACAGAAATCGTTTCGCGCTCCGGTGGCACCATCATGAATACCTTCGTGCGCACGGTCTGGTTGCCGAAGCGGAATTCGTTCACGGGCCTCCCGCGGCGATCCCGCGCGATGGTCTCCGGAGGAACGTAGGCCAGCGCCTGGCTCGGACAAACGCTGGCGCACATGGGCTTGAGCCCCACCGAAGTGCGGTCGTAACACATGTCGCACTTCATCATCAATTCCAGATCCACCTCGACCTTGGGAACGCCGAACGGGCAGGCCAGCACACAGTTGGAGCAGGCGACGCAGCGGGGCTTGAGCGCGCTGCGCACCACGCCGTCCTCGCCCTTCTTGATTGCATCGGCCGGACACACCATCGCGCAGGTGGGCTCGTCGCAGTGCATGCACACCATGG
>CAYVPZ010000060.1:0-12461 GCA_964453955.1 uncultured Solibacteraceae bacterium
CGCACGCGCCTGACTGCTGGCCCGGAAGCCGTGGATTATGCCGATCCCATGCACCACAAAGCTGCTTCGTTTGGACGAAAACATCGGGGCGATCTCCGTCGAACTCACGCCCGGCGATCTCGTTGACATCGAGAACGCCGCCGCAAAGATCACGGTGCAGGGGGCTCGGTACCCCGAAAAGCTGGAGCAGATGACCGGCCGCTGACCATGAAGGCCAAAAAAGGTACCCATAGGAGCATAAAGACATGTACAACTCGAAGGCTTACTCCGCCGCCAGTGCGACATCGCCGCTTGCCTCCACCACCGTCGCGCGCCGGGATCCAACCGAACACGACATACAGATCGATATCGTGTTCTGCGGTGTCTGCCACTCCGATCTCCACCAGGTTCGTAATGAGTGGCAGAACGTCATGCCGACGGTCTACCCGATTGTCCCCGGCCATGAGATCGTCGGCCGTGTCGTCAGGGCCGGCTCCGCAGTCACCGGGTTCAAGCCCGGAGACCTCGCCGCGGTCGGCTGCATGGTCGATTCCGATCGCACCTGCCCCGAGTGCCAGGCTGGCCTCGAGCAGTTCTGCCCGAATCTGACCCTCACCTACAACTTTCCCGATAAACACCTCGGGGGCGTCACTTACGGGGGCTATTCCGACAGCGTAGTCGTCGATGAGCGCTTCGTCCTCCGGGTCCCTTCCAACCTCAATCCCGCCGGAGCCGCCCCTCTCCTCTGCGCCGGAATCACAACATACTCACCCATGCGCCACTGGGGCGTCACCGCAGGCAAGAAGGTTGGCGTGGTGGGTCTCGGCGGACTGGGCCACATGGGCGTGAAGTTTGCTCATGCTCTCGGAGCCCACGTCGTTGTCTTTACGACGTCACCCAACAAGAAGGACGACGCGCTCCGCCTCGGCGCCGATGAAGTCGTGGTCTCCCGCGATGCCGGCGAGATGCAAAAGCACGCCGGCAGCTTCGACTTCATCCTCGATGCCGTTTCCGCCGATCACGACATCAATGCCTACATTCAACTTCTCCGCCGCGACGGCAACATTACCCTTGTCGGCGCGCCCGATAAGCCTCTCTCCGTCGCTGCCTTCGGCCTTCTGTTCGGACGCCGCAGCCTGTCTGGCTCGCCCATCGGCGGTATCCCCGAGACCCAGGAAATGCTCGACTTCTGCGGCGCGCATAACATCACCGCCGATGTCGAAGTCATCCCTATCCAGAAGGTCAACGAAGCCTACCAGAGACTGCTCAAGGCCGATGTGAAGTACCGCTTCTCCATTGATATGGCTTCTCTCAAATCCGAGTAGGACAATGAACCGGCACCACCCTATTGCGCGCCGTGCCGATTGTAATTCGGATATTCCGGCTTGTGCGGCTCCGGCGCGGGATGCTTCGCCAGTTCGTCCAGCGCGAGCGCCACGGCCTTCTCCAGTTGGGGGTCGTGGCCTTCGCTCACCGGCTTCGGTTCCATGTCCACCTCGTAATCCGGCTGGACGCCATGATTCTCCACATCCCACTGCCCCTGAGGATTGAAAAACCCGAAGCTCGGCGATGTCACCTGGCCGCCGTCCATGAGTGTCGGGATGCCGCCGATTCCTACCAGCCCTCCCCAGGTGCGCTTGCCCACCAGCGGTCCAAGCCGCGCCTCGCGGAAGTACCACGGCATGGCGTCCCCGCCCGAGCCGGCAAGTTCATTCGTGATCATCACCTTTGGTCCCAGGATGGCCGCCTGCGGAGTCCGGTAGATCGCTCCGTAGCGCGGCGCCCACCAGCTCATCAGCGTGCGCTGCATCGCATGAATAATATAGTCGGCCGCCTGACCGCCGCTGTTGAAACGCTCGTCTATGACCGCGCCCTGCTTATCGAGCTGCGCAAAATAGTAGCGGTTGAAACTCGTGAGGCCGCCCATCGCCGTGTCCGGCAGATAGACGTACGCCAGCTTTCCCCCGCTGATCTCCTCCACCTTGCGCCGATTCGCTTCGATCCACGCCAGATTGCGCAGGGCGGTCTCGTCGGTAATCGGAGTCACGGTGATTTCATGCGCATCCTTGCCGTTGGCGTCCGCGGCGATCTTTAGCACCACCTGAGTTCGGGCCGTGCCTTCCAGCAGGCGCTGGATATCGTCCGAGCCCTTCAGATCCTGGCCCCCGATGGCCAGAATGAAATCTCCCTCCGCCACCTTCACGCCTGGTTCCGCCAGCGGCGCATGTGCCTGCGGATTCCAGTGCTCACCGGTGTAAATCCGTTTGATCCGGTAGCGGCCATCGACGGATTCGTAGTCGGCGCCCAGCAGGCCGCCGGGGACGTGATTCGGCCGCGGAATTCTGCCTCCGGAGCCGCGCAGATGACCGATGGAAAAATCGCCCAGCATCTCCTGAAACAGATAATTCAGATCGCTGCGCGAGCCCGCCTCATCCAGATAGGGCCGGTATTTCGCTTCCGCCGCCGCCGTGTCCACGCCATGATAGTGCGGATCGTAGAAGAAACTGCGCTCGATCTGCCAGATCTCATGAAACATCTGCCGCCATTCCGCGAGCGGGTCCACCCTCATCTCCATGCCGGCCAGATCCAGCCTCCCGTCGCCGGGTTTGACCGGCGCGTCGGCGGCAACAATCAAAAACTCGGGCCGCGCCGGTTCGGCGCCCGGCAGGATTTCGGCGTTTTCGTGCCCAATCTGCAAAAGCATCTTGTTGCCGTCGAAGGAAAGATCGAAACTCACGACGTTATCGGCCAGCTTCTCGGCTTTCTTCGTCTTCAGCACGAACCGCGTCAGAGTCTCTCCACCTTCCGTCTGCAACCGTTGCCGTCCCTCCACCAGATAGAGCGTGCCTTCCTTGCCCACCGCCAGTTGCGAGTAATCGCGCGAAGGCAACGGCAGCGCGATGGCGCGGTCCTGCAGACGATCGAGGTCCACCTTCACCGGCTTCGGCTTCTCCGCTTTTTCAGGCTTCTCCTCCTTGTCGCTCTCCGCGGACTTCCTGGCGGCGTCCGTTTTCTCGTCGTCTTTTTTGTCGCGCGCCTCGGGCTTCTTCTCGTCTTCGCTTTGCGGCGCAACCGGAGATGCTGTGTCCGCCGCCAGGGCAAGCCCGTACACGCTGCGCGTCACGCTGAAGGCATCGCTGCTCATGTCCAGCCCGCTGGTGGCCGTTCCGTAGTTCGTGCTTTCCGTGAAATAGAGATACTTGCCCCCCCGGTCGAACGCCGGAAGTCGGACATCGCTCATGCCGTCGGTGACCTGTGTGCTCTTCTGAGAGTCCACGGAATAGAGAAACAAGGCGTGGAACCGGTTCGCGACCGAACGCGTGTAAGCGAGCCACTTTGCATCCGGCGACCAGGCTGCATCGTAATCGCCGTCGCTGACGACACTCTTGTCGATCGCCGCCGCCTTACCCGTTGTCGCATCCAGCACCCAGACGCCCAGCTTGTTGTCGTGAAAGGCGATCGACTTCGAGTCTGGCGACCATACCGGTTCGAAGTAATACGTGGCATCATTCGCCAGAGGAAACTTCTTCACTTCGCCCGCCCCGGTCTGGTTGCGGATGTGCAGCGCATATTGACCGGATTCGTCGGAGAAGTAGGCGATGCTCTGTCCATCGGGCGACCACGCCGGCTGCCGCTCCATCACGCCGGGAGTGCCCGTGATATCGCGCGTTGCGCTCTCCTTTGCCGGAACCGTGAATATGTCACCGTGCGCCTCAAACACGGCGCGCACACCGGTGGGCGAAATGCCCGCGTACCGGATTTCGCGGTCAGCCGGTGAAATACGCGGGCGCACGTCCGGCAGGTCCGCGCTTACGTCGACGTTGACCGGGTGCGTCCGGCCGCTCGCCGTGTCATAAAAAAAGAGTTCGCCAAAGCGGTCGTAAACAATCCCGCCCCCTCCGGCGCTGGCGGAGCGAATATCCGCGCCATCGTTCTTCACCACTTCGGCGACGGCGTTAGTGGCCGGATCGAAGCGAAACAGCGACACCGGCCCATTGCGGTCCGAGAGGAAATACACCCGGCCCCCCACCCACATAGGGTTGAAATCGTTCGACCGTTCGCGCGGAACCTTCACCACGTCGAGCGTGGCCATATCCGCAATCCACACGGAACTCGCCATGCCGCCGCGGTAGTTTCTCCACGCCACCCAGTTCCGGTAATTGAAGGGCGATCCGCCGCTCAGCGGTGAATAGGCGAATTGCTTGCCGTCGGGCGAAAACTGTCCGGAGAACGCCATGGGCAGCGGCAACGCAATGGGCAACCCTCCTTCCAGCGATACCTTGAACAGTTTGGTATAGCGCGGGCCTACGTTTTCGCGGTTCGACCGGAAGATGACGTACTTTCCATCCGGAGTCCACCCGACCGCGGAGTCGTCGGCCGGGTGATACGTAAGCCGCTTTGGGATTCCGCCGGCAGCCGGCACGACGAACACATCGGTATTGCCGTCATACTCGCCCGTGAAGGCGATCGTGGCGCCGTCCGGCGAGAACACCGGGTCCGTCTCAATGCCGGTGCCGGTGGTCAGGCGTGCCGCATGGCCGCCGGCGCGGTCCACCGTCCACAGATCGCCGGCATAGGAGAAAGCGATCAACCTGCCATTGAACGCAGGCCGCTGTAGTAAGGGATGCGAAGCCTGTGCGGAAGCCAGCGGGCCAAGGGCGACGAATAGCGATACCGAGATAGTTCCGATGAAGTGCATGTCTCACGCTCCAAAAGCGATACAGCCGAGTGGTTAAGCCGGATGCCCGCCTATTCTAACGCACCAGTGGATGTCCGGCGCGCTTGTGAACACCCGGACGGGCTGGCGCGCCTTAACAGCCCGTGGCAGAGGTGGTCTGACGCCCAATTCGGGGATGGGCGACGACATTCCATCGCAAAGCGCTTGAAAATACTCCGCCGTTCGCTGCGGAATCTCGTTGCCCGTCCCCGAATTGGGCGCGCACTGACTTCCACCACGGGCTGCTAATGAGTCTTTCCGGCTGCCACGGCCGGGGGCAAGGCGTTTGCCAGCGCCCGCAGGCGCTTTGCCGTCCGGCCTGCCCTCAGCCGCACGGCCAATGTGGAATCGCGCTCCAGCAACTGCAGTGTCGGAAGCAGATCGGGACTGGCAATCTCGCCGATGGCCCATGCGATGGCCGCTCGAAACCGCGCGTCCGCATGGCCGGCCAGCTCTTCGATCTTTTCCCGGCCGACGCTGTCTCCCTGACGGTAGAGCTCCACCAGCGCGTTGGCAACCACGCGATGATTAGTGTCATCGGCGGCCGCGCGAAGCAGTGTCCGCGTGCTTTGGGAGTGACCACCCCACAGCCCCTCTACGGCGTTGGCGCGTACGCGGGCATCACTGGATTGGAGAAACCTGTTCACCGTCAGAGGGTTCTTCGTGAGCCGCGACAGGACCAGCGCCGCCTTGGAGGCGAGGCGTGAGTTCCCATCCTCCACCAGATCGCGCAGCCATGGGACAAAGAGCATTGCATGATCGTCCTCGTCGATGAGTTGCAGAATCCGAAAGACGCGCCGCGCGTCCCTGGTTTTGCGCATCGCCAGAAGCTTCCTGTGATAATCCCGGTCCCCGCGCGCCATCATCGCCGCCGCCACCACCGCTTCGCCGTCGGCAAGTTGATTGGGGTCGGTCAGGACGTCCACGTATTCCCGCTGCTCGCCGAGCAACTGGGCAAGGTTGATTTCCGCCGCGCCCGTTCCGCCACGACCCAGGTGAACGAGAGCGATTCTGATGAAACCCGGGGCATCCGAAGCGCTCAGGCTTCGCAATCGTTTGTTGGCCAGCGCCGGGTCCCGGTCATAGCTAGTGAGAACCTTCGCCAGTTCCTGCGATCCGACCGATCGCGTGGATGCTCTCAAATCCATGTCGTAGAATTCCATCGGCAAAAACGAACAATCGCATTAGGTCGCTGCGGCCATGGTGCTGTTTACGGAAGCACCGCGAATGTCGAGTCTGGAGTTCTGGCGCTACGCTGGCGTTTGGCCGGCATTCGTTGTCTGTTCGAGCAGCCGGTACAACTCATCCGCGTGAATTGGCTTGGCGATGTAGCCATCCATTCCGGAGGCAAGGCAGCGCTCCTCGTCGCCTTTCATCGCGTGCGCGGTCATCGCCAGGATGCGGGTCCGACAGCCCGTCTGTGTTTCTCTTTGGCGGATGGCGGCGGTGGCCTCGAACCCGTCCATCTCTGGCATCTGGACGTCCATCAGGACCAGGTCAAACTGGTCGTTCTCCAGAAGCTCGACAGCTTCCCGTCCGTTTTGGGCTACCACTACCTTGTGCCCGCGCCGCTCCAGCAACCTTACTGCGAGGGCCTGATTGATGTGGTTGTCCTCGGCCAGCAGGATACGCCGTCCGGAGGCAGCCGGAGCCTCGCGAAGCGCGTGCCCGTTTACGACCGCCGCGGGGGCGTCTTCGACGCGCCTTGCAATGGCCGCATCGATCGCTTCCCGCAGCTCTGACTGCCGCACCGGCTTGGCCAAATATGCCGCGACATCTGCTTCCCGGCGGCGCTGGATGTTGCCGGGCGGGCCGCTGGAAGTCAACAGGATGATCCCGAGCGATGCGAAGTTGCCATTTTGTTTCACTTTTTCGGCAAGTGAGAACCCGTCCGTTTCCGGCATCTGTCCGTCGGCGATCATCAGCTCAAAGGGTCTTCGCAATCCATGATACTTTTTCAGTGCCGCCAGTGCCGCTGCCGCGCCGTCCACCGTGACCACCTCCAACCCGCATTCACGGAGGATGTCCGCCAGTATCCGCCGGTTGGTGGCATTATCGTCCACCACCAGGACTCGTTTCCCCGCCAGGTGTGCCGCCTCCGCTCCCTCGGCAGCCACGGGGCTGGATCCGAGTTGCAGCCTGGCAGTGAAGGCGAACTCGCTGCCCTTGCCGGGTTCGCTCTTCAATGCGATTTCGCCTCCCATCATGTGCACCAGATGGCGCGCCACCGTCAGTCCCAAACCCGTTCCGCCGTATTTCCTGGTAGTGGAGGAATCGGCCTGGCAGAAAGGATCGAAAATCCGCTTTTGTTTTCCCGGAGGAATGCCAATTCCGGTATCTCGTACCGCAAAATGCAGCGTCACCGCACCTGCGGCGGGGGCAACCGGCGCATCCACTTCCAGTACGACTTCGCCCTTCTCGGTGAATTTGAGCGCATTGCCAATCAGGTTGTTCAGGATCTGACGAAGACGCGTCGGGTCGCCTTCGCAAATGTCCGGTACGCTCGCTTTCACGTCGCAAATCAGCTCCAGCTCCTTCCGGTGCGCCTGCAGGGCGAACGATTTCATTACTTCATCGATAAAATTGCGCAGATGGAACGCGGTTTCATCCAGATCCATGCGTCCGGCCTCAATCTTGGAGTAATCCAATACGTCGTTGATCACCCCCAACAGGGCTTCCGCGGAGGTCGCGACTATTTGAAGACAATCGCGTTGCTCCCGCGTCAGTTCCGTATCCAGAATCAGTTCGGTCATGCCGATAACCCCGTTCATCGGCGTGCGGATCTCGTGGCTCATGTTGGCGAGGAACTCGCTCTTGGCCCGGTTCGCAGCCTCGGCCGCGTCCCTGGCCAGGTTGAGCCGGACCTCGGCCCGCTGGCGATGCACCGCCGACGCCAGCACATTCGCCATCGCTTGCAGGAAATCGACATCTTCGGGCGTAAAACTCCGTTCCGTCCGTGAGCCGGCACTCAGGACACCCCACGGTTGCCCATCGCCGGCGATCACCACACTTACCGTGCTGATCAATCCGGGCTCGGGAAGGCTCCAGCCCACAAACCGTTTCTCCCGACGGAAGTCTTCCACGATCACAGGCCCTTCCGAGTGCAGCGCGTAGCCTTCCTGCGATCCTTCCACCGGGCCCTGGCGCGCCAGCCTGCCGGCTCCCCGGTCGGCCTCTCCGCGAACGACGAACCATTCTCCGCTTTCGTCCACCTCCAGAACCTCGCAGCATTCGACTCGGAGAGTCCGCCGCGCCAGAACGCAGGCTGTCTCCAGTACGGAGCCCAGCTGGTTCTCGGTGAGAGCGGATTGCCCCAGTTGCGCCACCGCCGCCTGCTGTTCGGAGCGTATGCGCAGCGCACTTTCCGTGCGCATGCGATCCGTAACGTCCCGAAATCCAAACACCCGCCCTTCCGTCCTGCCACCCACTCTCCGTGGCTCGGAATGACGTTCGAAAACCCGGCCGTCCTTGAACTCGATGACGTCATCGCTCTGATCGCGCGGATTTCGCGAGAGACGGTGCAGTGTCTTCATGAAATCCTCGGGGTTCCTGAGTTGATCCACCACCCGATCCAGCCGCTTCTGGCTGCCGCCCTCGCGCAAAGCTGTCTCCGGCATGTGCCACATCTCCGCAAATCTCTGATTCCAGAGCACCGTTTGCCCATGCGCATCCACCACCAGAATTCCGTCACCGGTGGACTCCAGCGTGGTGCGAATGATCTCGGTCTGGCTCTGCATGCGCCTCCGCAACCGGCCTACCCAGGCCAGTGTGCCGAGGATCGCCAGGGCAAGAATGGAGACCACCGCGGCGGCGCGCTCCGCTGTCAGCCAGGGTGGTGTCCGAAGTATGGCGGCATCCTGACCAGAGCGAAAGCGGATTCTGAAGGATACGGGAAGCCCCAGCGCGTCGGAGTCAACCAGGCAGATGCCGGTGATGCGGATCTGACTGCCCGCGCGAATGGCGCCAAGACCGGAGCCCGCCACTTTGTTTTTCGAAATGGCGGTGAACATGCCCTGACTGTCCCGCAGCACCAGATCCGTCTCGTCGGGCAATTGTGCAACCCCTTCCACCTGGCCCTCGATGCTCACCAGCGCGGAATCGTATGTCCCGCTGAGCGCGTCACGATGGGTGATTAAACGCGGCGTTGGCGCCGGTACACGTCCGGATAGCCGCGTGGCCGGCTCCTCGATTGCCGGCCGGTTTTCCACCACCCCCGGAAATCCGGCTATATCCACGACACTGCCAGGTTTCAGGCCCACCGTCGCCCCGCCGTCGACATAAATGCTTCCGGTGGAGTCCTGCACGAAGAATCCGCTGTCCATGAGCACGGCGGTAACGGTTCCACGCACGTGCACGCGGTGCGTGGAAGCGCCTTTGAAGCTGAATTTCTGCAAAGCCTCGATAGGCGCAACGGGGGCTGCAAAGGGATCGCCCGGCGCCCGCTCCAGAACCGTGATGTCGTTGAGCTTTACGATGTGCAGGAGCGGAGCGAGGATCTGATTCTTACGATTGAAAACCGAAGCTGCGACGCCCTGAATCCGCACGCCCGCCCCCACCAGTTCGGTCGGAATTCGATCATAGGGGGGAGCGATGAGTGCCAGGGTTTGGCCGCCCTCCACAGCCAGCTTCAAACGCAGATAGCCGGTGGGCGAATCGGAGGAAACGGCCCGGATAACGCCCGCCACTTCTACTCTCATGCTGTCTTCGGCGGCGGAAGCCAGTTGCTCATAAGTCGGGTGGTCCGGCCGGGGCATTGGAATCTCCGCGAGTACCCGCCAGTGTGGCTCCGCGATGTCCGGTGCAAAATCGGTCTGTGTGGTGACCCCTTCGAGCTCGATTAACTGTCCCGCCTTCGCCCTGGGCCGATCAGGTGTCCAATGGACCCAGATGCCTCCGGTGGAATCCTGGAAGAACATGTCGGGCCCGATGGTATCGAAATAGGTCACCATGCCACGGAGGCGCACGGGAAATCCCAAACGCGCCTGGCTGACTGTAAGTGTCCTGATTGCAGCCACTTGCGTTAGGACTGGAAGCGCATTCAGAAGGCTGGCCGCGCCCATGAACACCACCGCTCTCCGAAGCCAGACTCCGTGCGCAGTGCTGGTTAACCGAGGCACTTCTTTACCATCGGCAAAAACGGAGGCGATAATTATGACACGAGGTCCCTACCCCCGACGCGCGGGTGCCGAGATCCCGGTCTCCGCCCAATTGGTGCTCGCCCCTATTACTGCTGCTGCGGATACCATTCCGAGTGCCTTGACCATTCGCCGCACCAGTGGATGTCCGGAACCTCGTGCTCGGGAAGGGGCTTTCGCTGTCGGGAAACGAGTCCGCCAGATTCCCGCGTACGTTGCGCGCAATCGAGAGCATGACCCATGCGGCGGCGAACTTGTCGGGATTGCAGTAGTGTTCGCGAATCATGCGCTGCGCCTGTTCCGGTGTGCCACTTTGGCGATCGGCGCCGATCTGCAGGACACCGACGCCGCGCTCAGTGACGAGACAAAAGCCGCCATCCCGGAAGGGCTGGAAGATATCCGCGCCGGCCGCACATCACGCTCGCCGGGCACCGGCGGACGCGCGGCGCGCGAGACACGTTCGCAAAAATCCCCCAACTCTATTTCCCCTGCTTTCCGCAACTTACATCCCCGCCCCGCCGCCATCCCGCAAACCCCCGTGCTACGTTCCAGGCAAGAGTCCGTTGCTCACTTGTCGGAGGGGCGGATCACGAAGGCGCGGAAGAATCCATGGCTCCCCCGCGCAACGTTGCGAGCGATGAGTGTCCGCCGGTACATGACTGGCCCCTGGCCGTTGCGGGACTTAACGGACTCTTCGCCGTGAGGGTTAATTAAGCGGCTCGGGAGCGCTCCTCAGAATTTATCCACCGCCGGGCACGGTAGCCTGAAAGGATGGGCAGGATTCGCGTCCTTTCCGACGCGGTGGCAAACAAGATCGCGGCCGGCGAAGTGGTCGAACGCCCGGCCTCCGTCGTCAAAGAGCTGCTGGAGAACTCGCTCGACGCCGGCGCCACCCAACTGCGCATCGACGTCGAAGCCGGAGGCCGCCAGCTCATCCGCGTCACCGACAACGGCAGCGGCATGCTCCGCGACGACGCCCTCCTCGCCTTCGAACGCCACGCCACCAGCAAACTCAGCGACGTCCGGGATCTCCTCGCCATCGCCACGCTCGGCTTCCGCGGCGAGGCCCTCCCCTCCATCGCCTCGGTTTCGCGCCTCGTGCTCGAAACCCGCTCCGCCGACGAACAAGCCGGCACGCGCGTCGAAATCGCCGGGGGCAAGCTGCTCAAGTGCGACGAATTCACCACCCCGCGCGGCGCCGCCATCACCGTCCGCGATCTGTTCTTCAACGTCCCCGCCCGCAAGAAGTTCCTGCGCTCGGAGCAAACCGAGCTCGCCCACATCGCCTCCCTGGTCACCCATTACAGCCTCGCGCACCCCGGCAAAGCCTTCGAGCTCCGCAACGGCCCCAGCTCGCTCCTCGACGTCACCCCCGTTGAGACACTGCGCGAGCGCGTCTACCAGGTCTTCGGCGGCAAAACGCTCGACGACCTCATCGACCTCGGCGCCATCGAGCGCGAGCTGAGCATCATGGAAGGCGACGAGCCCTCCTCGCGCGTGTTCCTCGTGCGCGGCTTTGTCTCCGGCCCGCAGGTGCAGAAGCTGAATCGCAATTCCATCTTCCTGTTCGTCAACGGCCGCCTGATTCGCGACAAGCTGCTGCTGCACGCCCTCTCTTCCGCCTATCACAACCTGATGCCGCCGGCCTGCTACCCGTTCGCGCTGCTCTTCCTCGATTGCGATTGCGAAGAGGTGGACGTCAACGTGCACCCTTCGAAAACCGAGGTGCGCTTCCGCCACGGAACCTTCGTGCACGATTTCGTGCGCGATTCCATTCGCGACCGCCTGGTCACCATGCGCCCCGCCGCCAGCCTCTCGCCCGCCTGGACGCCGCCGCAACCGGGCGCCGATCTGCCCTTCTCCGATTTCACCCAGCGCATCGAAAACCAGCAGTTCGAGCCCGTACCCGACCCGCTCGCGCCCATCGAGCACCCCGAGGACCTGCCGGTGTTCACGCTCGCGCCATCGTCGGCCCCCGAGCGGCGCTTCGATTTTCAGGACGAACCGCCCTCCACCCACCTTCCCGTACCCGAAACGCACGCGGGCCTGCCCGCCGGCGTGGAGTACACCGAGGTCCCGCAGAGCCTGGCCTCGCTGCCCGAGTTGCGCCCCCTCGGCCAGATCCACGACAGCTTCATCGTGGCCGCCGGCCGCGACGGCCTGTGGATCATCGACCAGCACGTGGCCCACGAGCGCATCCTCTTTGAGAAGGTGCTGCGCGAGCAGTCCCGCGGACGCGTGGAAGCGCAGCAACTGCTCATGCCCATCCTGATCGAGCTGACCCCGGCGCAGCAGATCGAGTACGCGCGCATCGCCGATGAGCTGGCCCTTACCGGCTTCGAAACCGAGCCGTTCGGCACGCGCACCATCGCCGTGAAGGCCGCGCCCGCCGACGTGGGCCCCGGCGACGTCGAGAAGATCCTCCAGGAGATCCTCGAAATCGCCGAAACGGAGCTGCGCAAAGCCTCCCTCACCGATCTCCGCCGCGGCATGGCCGCTTCCATCGCCTGCCGGGCGGCCATCAAGGTGAACATGCGGCTCGATCAAACGAAGATGCAGTGGCTGCTCAAGGCGCTGGCCGAAACGCAATACCCGATGAGCTGCCCGCACGGCCGGCCCATCGCGTTGCG
>CAYVPZ010000061.1:0-12439 GCA_964453955.1 uncultured Solibacteraceae bacterium
TCGGCGACCATTCGATGGCGTAGACGTGATAATCGTCGTACACCGTCTCGCCGAACGGCAGCGTGGTCGACATGCCGATCCCGCCGTTCGGATAGTCGGTGGCGTTCGCCGAACTGCTGACGGGCCCATGAATCGTCCCGTTGTTCACCGTGGCGTTGTTGTCGAAGGTCCCGAAGTTCTCCATGATGTCCACTTCGCCGCAACCCGGCCATCCCACCGTCCCGTAGTTCTCCCCCAGCATCCAGAACGCCGGCCAAATGCCGGTGCCGAATGGAAGCTTGATGCGCGCCTCCACCCGCCCGTATTGCCAGCTCAGATCCGTGGTTTGCGTGGAAGCGCCGGGCGCGCCCGTCTGCACCCGCCCCGAGATGTAGCTTCCGTTGGGGCCTCTGGTAGCCTGAATCACCAGGTTGCCGTTGCCGTCCTGAAAGACGGTATTCGTGGAACCGCTGGTGGTCTCGATCTCGTATTGGCCCCACCCGGTCCCGATGTCGGTGTTCCAATTGGCCGGGTTGGGCGCGGTGCCCGCCGCGCCGTTGAATTCATCGCTCCACACAAGCTGCCAGCCGCTGGTGGTCTGCGCAGCGGCGATCAGGCCGGCCAGCAATAGGAATGAAAGAATACGGATAGTACCCATGACAGTGCCATCATGTCGCACTTGCCTGGCCGTTTCAATGGACTCCCGCCCGCGGCCTGCGACAATACGTGAATGCACGCTGGTCTGTGTACGGATTGCCGGTTCACGCGGGTGATTCGCACCGGCCGCGGCACCGTCTATTACCAGTGCGGCAAAGCGCTCGTGGATGCGCGATTTTCGAAGTACCCGCGCTTGCCCGTCCGCGAGTGCCCCGGCTATGATCGCAGTGCGGCGGGTTTTCAACCTGCGGCGGGCTTGCAGCTTGCCGCATTGTGGAGCAGGCGTTTTCGCCTGCGCCCCGCCGGCCCCCCACTCTGGTTCCTTCTCCTCGCTCTGGTTTTCGCACTCTCTCGCGCGGTTTACCTCGCCCTGGGCGTGCGCCCCGACACCACCCCCATCGGCCTCTATCTGCAATACATCGATCCCGTGCTCCTCCGCAACCATCTGTGGCAGAGTCTGCTGTACCTGCGAGAACAGCCCCCTGGGTTCAACCTCTACCTCGGGCTGGTGCTGAAGTCGCCCGTCCATCCGGAAGCCATCTTCCTCGTCATCCATTTGTTGATGGGTCTGGCGCTGGCCTTCAGCCTGCTGGCGGTGATGATGCGCCTGGGCGTGGCCGGCTGGCTGGCTTTTTTGCTCGCGGCGTTGTTTACGGCCAGCCCCATCACGGTGCTCTATGAAAACTGGATCTTCTATGAATACCCGGTGATGGTCTCTCTCATCGTGGCCGCGTGGGCGCTGGAGCGCTACATTCGCGCGGCCCGGTTCCGCGATGCCCTGATCTTCTTCCTCTCCCTGGCCGTGGTGGCCAGCGTCCGCGGCGTGTTCCACCTGAGCTGGTTTCTGCTCCTCGCGGCCGCGCTGCTATGGATCACCAGGGACCACTGGAGGCGAGGCCTGTGCGCCGCCGCCGTGCCGGCGCTGCTGCTGCTCGCGTTCTACGCCAAGAATTACGTCATGTTCGGCGACCTCGTGCCAGGCCAGGTCTACAAGAAAATGAACTATGCCGACATGGTGCAGCAGCAGGCCCCTCGCGAAGCCATCGAGCGGCTGAAGCGCGAAGGCCGGATCGGCGGGATTCTTGAAATCCCCGCGGTAGTGACCGAAACCCCCAACTACGCGAAGCTGGTGAAGCAGCCGCCGCCCACCGGCATCCCGCTTCTCGACATGCCGCTGAAGAGCACCGGCGCCGACAACTGGAACTCGATCTGGACCGCGCGGGTCGCCGATGCCTATTACCGCGATGCCCAGGTCGTCGCCCGCGAGTGCCCCGGGCTGTTGTGGAAGCAGGTCCGCGTGAACCTGCGCACCTACCTGCGGCCTGCCACCGAAGTATTTCCCTTCGACGAAGCGCACAATGCAAAATGCCTGCGCCCCTTCTTGGATTGCTACGAGCGCATCACCGCCGGCGAACTTGTCTCGGAAGCCGATGCCGACCCCGACCAGGGCCCCATGGCATGGCTGACTCTCGTTCTGGTCCCGGCCTGCCTCGCCGCCGGTCTGGTTATCGCGGTGCGCGCGTTTTCGAATCGCGCCGGCTGGACCCCGGAATCGCGCGCGCGCTGCGCCGCCATCCTGTTCCTGCTTTTCAACATCGCCTACGATTCCGCGGTCACCATTCTGTTTTCTACCTCCGACCACAACCGTTATCGCGAGGAAGTCGCTCCGCTCTATATCGTCCTTCTCGGACTGCTGGTCACCGCGTCGTGGGACGGATTGCGCGGTCTATTTCCCGGCAAATCCCTGCAGCATCCATAAGCTGCTCTCCGACTTCACTATGGGGTAAGCAAAGCTCTTGCCATCGGGCGCCAGCGTAAAGCGAATCGCCGGATTCAGATTCGAACTGGGCGCCAGGCTGCTGTCCAGTTGCTTGATGTCGTGCAGCCTGGCCGTCTCCATGTCCAGCGAAAAAAGATACCATTTCCCGGCTTCGGTGCGAATGCCATACGCCATTTTGCCGTCTTTTGAAAACCCCAGATTCCGGGTATCGATCGCCACAAGCTCGCGGTGCTTCGTCCCATCGGGTGAAACCAGGCGCCACACTTTGTCGTCGGACATGTACGCAATCCATTCGCCATCCGGCGACCAGGAAGGGACTCTGCCGGCCACCCCGGAAGCCACCAGCGTCTGGGCGCGGGCCCCCCCTGAAGTCCGAACAACCCTCAGGCTTCTCGCACCGCCGCTCTGGAGTTCCAGGAAGACGAATTGCCTCCCATCGGGAGACCAGTCTCCCGTGAACGGATGGCCCTGCTCGGCGGCATCCAGCAGCGGAACAGGCGCTCCGCCCGCCACCGAGGCCTCCCACAGCCCAGTCTTGCCGCTGTTCGATACGGTGACGTAGATGACCCGTGTCCCATCCGGCGACAGTGCCGCGCCATAGATCCACTTGGGCGGGTCGGACGCAAAACTCGCGCGGGTCACCAGCGGACGGTCCGCTCCGTCCTTCGAGTGCAGCCAGATGTCCTCGGTTCCCAGCCTGTCGGAAAGATAGACCAGCGAATCCGCCCTGGCCGCCCACGCCGGCATGTTCTCCGAGCGGGCCGTCACGATGAGGCCCCGCGTCGACCCGTCCGCGATGGACATGGATAAAATGTCGTAGTCGGCACGCGACTCGGAAAACAGAATGGACTTCCCGTCGGGCGAAACCGATGGGGAAGATTCACTGCCGGTCCCCTGCGTAATCTGTTGCAACCGGTTGGATCGCGTATCGGCCAGGAACAGGTGCGAGCCCGCGCCCATCCCATGCGCGGCCGAGGCGACTATGTGCCGGTTATCCGGCATCCAGTCGAAAATGGGTGTGCCGCCGTCGTGCGGCAGTTGGCTCAAAACCTTGCGCGGAGTTCCCGACCCGGCCGGCCACGGCAGCAGCCAGGATTCTTCCATCCCGGAATCGCCCGCGCGAATGATCAGCAGTTGCCTGCCGTCCGGCGAGAATCTCATCCTCGGAGAGTTGTAAGCGTTGTGCGCAGACACCCCCGACGATGGGTAGCGCCGTAATGGCGACCCGATGGGATCGGAAATGTACACGTCGTAGTTGCCGTCCGTGCCTCTCTCAAAGAAGACCGCCGCTTTACCATCCGGCGAGACCGCCGATACCGGTCCGCCCTGCTTCCAATCGGCGGGCAGCGTCAGCAGTACATCCGGTTCGCCTCCCACCGTGCCGATGGATAACACCTTGTCGGGTTCGTCCGTCAGCGCCCGCTGCATGTAGAGAATGTGCGACGAGTCCGGTGACCAGCCCAGCGCCCGCGCGGCCCCCTGGCCGTGGGTCAACTGTTGCGGTGCCGGCGAATCCAGCGTGCGCAGAAACAGCTCCTGATACTCGCCCACATCGCCGGAGTACGCGGCCATCCTGCCGTCGGGCGACCACAGCGGGTTGGTCGCATTCACCGCAAATGGCGTGTACTTGTAATCGGCAAGCTGAACACCCGCCGGGTGCAGCAGCCATGCCGTGGCCGCGCCCGCGGCCAGCCCCGCCACCAGCGCCACCGGCCACGCCCACGCCGCCACGCCTCGCTTCGCGCCGGCCTGCGCGGCCGCGGCAACCTCCGGCGAAACGCCTTGCACCCCGCTGCTGGAGGCTTCCGAAAAATGGTCCCGCAAAGTCCGCAGTTGCCGATAGAGGTCGCGCGAGGAGTCGTACCTGGACGCCGGCTCCTTTTCGAGGCAGCGCTCCACCAGCCACTTGAGCGGCGCCGGAATCCTGCCCTCCAGCGGCGCCGGTTCATCGCGCACAATGGCCGCCATCGTCTCCACGGCGGAATCGCGCGCAAACGGCTGTTTGCCGCTCAGCATCTCGTACACAATCAAACCGAAAGAGAACTGGTCGGAGCGGTAGTCCGCCTCCCGCCCCCGCGCCTGCTCGGGACTCATGTACGCCGCCGTCCCCAGAACCACGCCGGGATTGGTCATGTACTCGGTCGCCGCGCCGTGACCCACGGACCCGCTGCCCGATGCCGCCGGGGCCGCCTTGCGCGCCAGCCCGAAGTCCAGAATCTTCACCCGCCCGTCGCGGGTCACCATCACGTTTTCGGGCTTCAGGTCGCGGTGTACGATACCGGCGGCGTGCGCGGCCGCCAGGCCGTCGGCAATCTGCGCCGCCAGCTCCACCACCCGGCGCGCCGCCATCGGCCCCTGCTCCATCAGCGCCCGCAGCGGCTCGCCCTCCACCAGTTCGCTCACCGTGTAGGCCACGCCATCGGCTTCGCCCACTTCAAACAGCGCCACGATGTTCGGATGGCTCAACCCCGCCACCGTTTTTGCTTCGCGCTCGAACCGCGCCCGCCGGTCGGGGTCGTCGGCAATGTCCGCCCGCAGGATCTTCAGCGCAACATCGCGGTCCAGCCGCGAATCCCGCGCGCGATACACCTCGCCCATCCCGCCGGCCCCCAGCGGCGCGACAACTTCATAGGGCCCGAAACGGCGTGGTGGGGAAGGTGACATGCCCGGCCCGGAAGTCCTACAGCTCGTCGCCGGAAATGGTGGACGTCACCGGCTCCCCCGCCAGCCGGCTCTCCCGCTCCAGCCGCAGCAGCTCGCGGCGCCGGCCGCGCTTGATGCTCTCGTCCACCTTGCGCCAGAACTTCCGGAAGTAGTCCACCGCGGACACCAGACCGAACGCCATGACGCCCCACATGCACACGATGGCCGCCGGTTGCAGCGCCGTCCGCCGCACGCTCACCAGCGCCACGGCGATGGCCACCACCTGCATCACCATCTTGGTCTTCCCCAGTTCGCTCGCGCGAATGGTGTAGCCCTCGGCCGCGGCGATGCTGCGCAGCCCGGAGACGGCGAATTCACGCCCGATGATTACGATCACGATCCACGCCGGTATCAGCCGGATCTGCACCAGCGAAATCAGCGCGGCCGAGATCAGCAGCTTGTCGGCGATGGGATCGAGCAGGGTGCCCACGGTGGTGATCTGCTTCCAGCGCCGCGCCAGCCACCCGTCCAGCAGGTCGGTGCCCGCCGCCACCAGAAAGATCCCCAGCGCGAGAAATTCGTTCGGCAGCAGAACGTTGCCGTTCCAGGTGACCGCGAGGTCCTGCTCCACCAGCACCGCCACCAGCAGCGGCACGAAGAAGATGCGAAGCAGGGTCAGCGTGTTCGGGAGATTCATGCGTCCCCTCTCACTATAGAACAGCATTCTCGCATCCGCTCCCCTGTATTCCGCGTGTCCCGCAATCACCCGAGGAGAAAAGGCTCCAAATACCGCAGCAGCGACTCCGGCACATCCGCCTCCATTTCGCATGCGTCCCCGGCGTAACGGGACGAGACCACCCGGCCATATTCGTGCACCCGGTGAATCACCGCGCCGTCGGCCGCCGGGACCCGCAGCCGGACATGGGTGATGGGATCCAGATCCAGCGCCCGGTCGATGAGTTCGAGCAGCGCCTCCATGCCCGCGCCATCGCGCGCTGAGACGCCCACGGTATAAGAGGCCCCCTTCGCGCCCTGCAGCCTCTGTGCCGCCGCCGCTGCGCTGCCCGAGCCATCGGCCAGCAGGTCGGTTTTGTTCAGCACCAGAATCTGCGTCTTGTCGCCGGCGCCAATCTCGTGCAGCACGCCCAGCACCTGGGCCATATACTGCTCGGTGTGCGGCGACGAGACGTCCACCACGTGCAGCAGCAGGGAGGCCTCCGTCACCTCTTCCAGCGTGGCCCGGAAGGCCTTCACCAGCGTGGCCGGCAGGTTGCGAATAAAGCCCACCGTATCGCTCACCAGCACGCGGCGGCGGGAGGGCAGAGTGATGTGCCGCACCGTGGGATCGAGCGTCGCGAACATCTTCGCGTCGGCCAGCACCGCGGCATTGGTGAGGCGGTTGAACAGGGTGGATTTGCCGGCGTTCGTATACCCCACCAGAGCGATGGTGGCCAGCGGCACCGACTGGCGCTGTTTGCGCTGGATGCCGCGCCCCGCGCGGACGGTATCCAGATCGCCCTCCAGCTTGCGGATGCGCCGATAGATGCGCCGCCGGTCCGTCTCCAGTTTTGTCTCGCCAGGTCCGCGCGTGCCGATGCCGCCGCCCAGCCGGGACATGGCCGCGCCGTGGCCGGTCAGACGAGGCAGTAGATAATTGAGCTGCGCCAGTTCTACTTGTAGCTGTCCCTCGCTGGTGCGCGCCCTGCGCGCGAAGATGTCCAGGATGAGCTGCGTGCGGTCGATCACTTTGCAATCGAGCGCGTTTTCCAGATTGCGTTGCTGTGTCGGCGTGAGTTCCGCATCGAACAGCACCAGATCGGCCTCGTGAAACCGGACCTGATCGCCAAGCTCCGCCAGCTTGCCCGAACCGATCAGCGTGGCCGCATCGGGGGCCGCGCGCGATTGCACGATGGTTTCCACCACCGTGGCGCCGGCGCTCGCGGCCAGCGTTCGCAGTTCCTCCACCGATTCCTCGGCGGAGAACGCGGGAACACCCGCTCCGGCCGCCTTGCTCCGGCGCGGTGCTGCCTTCAGGTCCAGCCCGACCAGAATCGCGCGCTCACCGCCGGCGGTACCGGTATAGGGCAAAGCGGGAGGTTACCCCTGCGGATTATCGCCGCCCGGCGCGGCCGGACTTCCCGGACCCCCGGCGCCCGAAGCGGCGCTCACCGCGGCCTGCGCGCCCGCCGACGCGTGGAAGGGCCGCGACACCACCACCGTCGAAATGGCGTGTTTGAAAATGAGCTGTTCCTGATTGTTGGTCTCGAGCACCACCGAGTACTTGTCGAAGCTCTTGATCCTCCCGGACAGCTTTACGCCGCTCATCAGATAGATCGTGAGGAAGGTCTTGTCCTTGCGCGCGTTGTTCAGAAAAGCTTCCTGAATGTTTTGAGCCAGCTTTTCCATCTGTTTTCCTTTAGCCCGCGGGGGCGATTGTTATGTTTGTCAGCCGGCGTGCCCTGACCGCATGCACTCCCATATTACTCTCTGGTGACTATTCTACGACGATTTGATCGCGGACCCCCGGGATTCGGCCAGCCTGCGGCCGTACACCCGGAACGCGCGATACCAGACGTACAGCGCCCCCACCTCGCACAGCAGTACGATGGCGTCGGGAAGCCACGAAACCGAAGGCGACTGCGCGTACAACCGGATGCTCCGCCCAATCACTTCTCCGGTTACCTGAATTCCCAGACCCGCGCTCACCAGCAGCAGCACCACGTCGCGGGAGCGATTCCGTATCAGGATGGTCCACAGCACGAAGTTCAGAAGTTCCTCGGCGAAACTGAGGTTCCGGCTCAGCGGGAAAACCCAGCCGCGCCCGCTTTGTGGACTGTACAGAAGATAAAGCGTAACCCCCACAAAGACCACCACGGGAATCAGAATCATGAACATGGTCATGTCCGGACCGCGGTCGCCAATCAGCGCTTCCCGGATCAGGAACAGGACCAGAAGCAGAATCAGCCCATGCAGAAGAATGTCCCCGGTGAAATATGTCCTCACGTAGAATCGGGATTGCACGTTGCTGACCCGTTCGTAGATCACCAGCGCGGTTACCTGGTAGACCAGCCCCAGGGACAAATAGAGGGCCAAAAACGGGTATCGCCGCCATCCTCCGGAACGGAAGATGACGGCGAGCAGAAAGCAAATCAGTGCCAGCCCAACAGCGGAGAGGAACGTCCAAACCAGCGACACCGGTCAGGCCTCCCGTTTTGGCAAGCCGCAATTTCGGATTACTGCGCTATCAGGACTCCGGACCGGGGAGCGGCAGCGGGACGTTTCGAAGGGACTCCGGACCGGGGAGCGGCAGGGGGACGTTGCGTACGGACTCCGGACCCGGAAGCGGCAGGGGTACGTTCCGCACAGTAGACGCCTTTGCCGATACTGCTCCGACCGCAACAATCGCTGCACAAATGGCCAGACGCAGTGTGTTCCTAAGCATAAGTACGTTACCTCGCAAATACAGATGTGGCCACGATGGAACTCCAACGTGCGCCGTACTACGTTGTCTATCTTATGCAAGAACTAAGGTGAACGCAAGCCCCAATTTAAGGGTGGCTGCAAGGTGGTACTAAGGTGGGTTCCTAACTGTAATTTATATTACGTTACCGCTTGATGGGCTCAATCGCCGCCCGTGGAAAGCGAGCTCTGCTCGGCCCACGGGCTGCGGCCGCGCACCCGCCGTCCGGGCCACTCCAGCCGCATATCCTGGCAGACTTCGTCCAGCATGGTCACGTTGGCCGTATGGCTTTCCATGGCGAAGGAGGTCAGCAACAGGTTGTCGCAGATGGCGTTGATCACGCGGGGAATGCCCTGGGAGCGCCGGTGGATCTCCGCCATCAGTTCCGGCGAAAAAACCGCCTGATCGGGCATGCCCGCCCTTTCCATGCGCGTGTTGATGTAGCTGGCCGTGTCTTCGGCATTGAAGGGCTGCAGGGCGCAACGGAGCACGATGCGTTGCTTGAGCTGGCGCAGATCGGGCGCCTCCAGTTTGCGGTCCAGCTCCGGCTGGCCGGCCAGGATGATCTGGATCAGCTTGCCGCCGCGGGTTTCGAGGTTGCCCAGCATGCGAATCTCCTCCAGCACTTCCCAGCTCAGATTGTGCGCCTCGTCCACAATCAGCACGGTGGTCCGGCCCTCGTTGGCCTGCTGCAGAAGCAGCGAGTTCAGGGCGAACAGCACCTCGGTTTTCGACGTGCGGCTGCAGCGCAGGTCCAGATCGTAGGCGATCATCTCGAAGAACTGATCGCTGTTGATGCGGGAATTGAAGATGAAGGCGAATTCCACGTACTGGGTTTCCAGAAAATCGCGCAGGCATTCCAGCATGGTGGTCTTGCCGGTGCCCACTTCGCCGGTGAGTACGATGAACCCCTTGCGGCTCTGCACGCCGTAAATCAGGTTGGCCAGAGCCTCCTCATGCTGTACGCTGCGGTACAGAAAATTCGGATCGGGACTCAGGCTGAAAGGGGTTTCCTCGAAGCCGAAAAAGGCATTATACATAGACGCGGCGAACCGCCAGTCTCATGAGCATCTTAGCACGCATAGGCGGAGCGGACTCGCAAAGAGTCGCGACGGGCGGCTACCCGATCTCCAGCAGCACCCACCCCGCCAGCGTGGCCGGCTGATTTTCGAGGAACACGATGCGGCGCGTTTTGGGAAATGGCAGGCCGGACTGCACCGCGCGCGCGTAGAACGGAATCTGACGAAGAACCTGCCGGAACGGTTCGTCGGTGGTATCCAGATTCGCTACCTTCGACAGGAACCCGGCCGCCCAGCCCAGCGGCAGTACGCACGCGCCACCGGCTTCGCGCACTTCCTCCACCTTCCGTTCCAGGGCCGCGATGGCCACCCCCAGCACGCCGAGGCCGGCCCACTCGGCGTAGCGCCGGTGCACCGCCAGAGCCGCCGCCGCGTAGCCGTTGGCCGCCTGCAGGATGGCGTGGCGATCCGGCACCCGCGGGTTGCCCGCCGTGCGTCCGTTCCGCTTGATGAACTCGTTCTCCTGCCAGGCGCCTTCGAAGGCGGCGCCGGGGACGGCCATCTCGGCAAAAGTGGGCGTGCTGTCGTCGGGCCGGCGGACCGCGCCGCGCGGGCTGGTCTTCCACGCCAGCTCGAATTTGCCCTGGCCGCCGCGCGATTCCAGCGTCGAGGTGCGCAGCAGGTAAATCTTAAAGCTCGATTCGGCGATGGCGCCCGAGTCCGCCGGCAGGATCGCGCGCATGGCGTTGGCGCCGCCGGGTCCCAGCGTCACCTCCTCCACCCCCAGCCCGGGGTGCCGGAAGGCCCGCGGGTCGCCGGACTCGGCGCGCTCGGTCAGTTCCTTCGTCGCGCGCTCGTTCCAGCGGCCGTGCACGAACGCCGTGCGCAAAGCGCCCTTCAGCGCGCTGGCGGGCAGATACGGACCCCCCGATACGGTGGCGAAGGTGGGGATGAACATGTCCTGCTGGCTGGCCCGGTTCAGAAATTGCGCCGCGCCCGGATGCTCGAAGGGGATGCGCCGTCCCGCGAAATTCTGCGCGAACCCGCCCCACGAGGCGAAGTCGAGTTTGTCCGATTTCTTGAGCTGCGCCAGATACCCGTCCAGCCGCGGCCCCTTGGCCAGCAGCCGGAAAATGCGCCGCTGATCGAGCACGTTCACGTGGTCTTTCCAGACCATGTAGTCGATGGGCGAGAGCCGCTGCCCGTCGCCCACCAGCGTGGGGGTCAGACACGTAACCCGGTATTTCATGGCGTCACCCGCAGAGGGATGGGAATGGCCAGCGCGAAACCGGCGCGATACACCGGGTGCGGAAAGCTCTCCGGGGCGACGTTGCGCGCGCCGCCGCGCGGTTCCGTGTCGGCAACCAGCACCGATCCCTCCTGAATCATATTCGCCGGCGTCTTCAGATCGCCATGCCGCGCGGCGCTCTCCACGCGGCCCGAGCGAACCACCAGGGCGTATTTGCCGCGCGTCCAGTCCACCTGGTCGGAGGCGTTCGGCGTGAACAGCGAGAGCATCCACCAGGCCTGCTGCGCGGGGATGGCTTCCTCGGCGTCCGGTTCCTCTTCTACGGATTCGACGACGGGTTCCTCTTCCGCGGGTTCTTCCAGCACCGGCGCGGCCGCCTCGGCGGCGGGCTCCTCCCGCACCGGGGGAAGACCTTCGTTTTCGGCCTCGGCCACCGTGGTCTCTTCGCTCGGTTCCGCCACGGGTAGCGGAGCCTCTCCGCCGGCCTCGCTGGCTGTCGGCTCGACGGGCTCCTCGGCGCCCTCGCGGGGGCTCTCGATTTCCGCCACTGCCGGCGTGGTAATCACCGCCGCCTTCGGCGGTTTCGGCTTGCGCGGCGGAAGCACGAACCCGTTCAGATCGCCATCCACGAACTCCGGCATCTCCGAGCGGCCCCACCCCTGCGATCGCTCCCCGCCAAAACCGGTGTCGGCCAGCAGCCGCAGCGCGGTCTTCACCGGGCCCCCCCAGCGTTCGCGCGCCTCCCGCGAAGCGAAGCCCACCAGAAACCACAGCCCGCACCCGGCCGCGAACTCGAGGCACGCGGTGGTGTGCACGTCGCAGGCGCCGGGAGTCAACCGGTCCACCGCGGCGCTCGACCGCAGGGTGGCCCGGAACGGCCCCTCGTTGCGGTCCGATGGCAGCAGGCACTCGCTCGCGCCATCCAGCAGCCAGCGCGTTTCGTCCACCGGCTGATCGGCCAGCAGCGAAGCCACCAGTTGCAGCGGCACGAAGCGCGCGCCTTTGTAGCGGATCTTCGCCGAGGCCGGGGGCGGCCACACGCTACGCGGCGGCGCCACGAACATGGTCTTGCGCTGGAACGGGTAACAGGAGCTGAAGCGCACGTCGGACCCGCCGGCGTTGGCGGCGGTCGCCTCCAGCCACTCTTCCAGCCGGCCCAGCCGGGCCATCGCGGCGGTGACGGCCGAGTACATCGAGTCGCTATGGTAGATGGTCTCCACGCGATCGCGGGCGCCGGAATCGGGCCCTATTCGCCATGGACCCGTGGGCCGCAACCGGACCAGAAAGCCGAGGCGCATGGCGGTCTCAGGCCAGCTTTCCGGCGAAATCCGCGCCGGAGACCACGCCCTGCAGCGTGGCCAGGTCCGCGCCGGCGGCCAGTTCCTGTTCCGCCGCGCCGGTGGCGTAGAACTCGCGATTGCGCCAGGCAAGGCGCAGGTTCAGCAGTCCCACGCGCCCGCTGCCGCGCGATCCGCCGCCGCCCAGGGCGTCGTCTTCCAGCAGCCGCAGGCCCTCCAGCACGCGCGCGGGCAGTTCCTTGTCTTCTTCGCAAAGCACGTCGATCACCAGGCGAATGCGGAACCGGGCGCTCGCCGGAACGCGCTCCAGCGTGCGCGGGTTGGCCTGCGAGGTGATGCGGTCGATGGCGTTCT